>URDV01000133.1 GCA_900546605.1 uncultured Prevotella sp. | reverse complement strand
CTCAAAACAGCCTAAAAAGTGGTCTCGTTTTTGATGCCAATTTTGAACACCCTACCTTTCAGGGCGTCATTACATTTCGTCATGTGAACCCAGGGTGTCGCTTCGCTTGCCCTGGGCTATGTGCTCCATTGGGCCTTCAGCCCGCCCTTGCTAAATCCGGAACCCAGGGTGTCGCTTCGCTTGCCTTGGGCTATGTGCTCCATTGGGCCTTCAGCCCGTCCTTGCTAAATCCAGAACTTGAGTGTAACACAACCATGAGCGTCAAAGTGGGCGCGTGACATAACGCGCACACTTTGCACCCTGTGTTAACACAAAAGCGGCATTCACGCTGCACTTGCCCCACAAAATTGGGGGAAAGTGCTGTGTGGATGCCGTTTTTTTGATATTTCCTGCCATGATGCAATAAAAATACACGAAATTGCAACATTTGTGATAGTACGTTTGGTCATTCGCTTCGTACCTTTGCATCGTGAAAATGAGGCAAGTAACAACATGGGCACTTAATAGCACCATGCAACCTTGCAAGAGCTTTACCCCAAACTCCATTAATCAACACAAAAACGCTGCAGCGCATGCTTCACATGGGCATAGCGGACAGATCAACTCTACTCACAAGGCGCACTTTTCATTACAAAAGTGGAAGTCCTAAATGCTTTTTCTTAGACTTACACAAACTATAGTGGGGTAGCTCGTTGCATGTGTGACAACGCGGAAAACACCGCCTATAAAAAATGTTCGCTTTCACGCACCTTTTCTCGCCATGGCAAAATGAAAGCTTTTGCTCATCTGGCTGAACGAAAAGGTTCACTTGTACTCATTTATCACAGGCAAGCTTTAAGCTATGGGGAGCACTCTCTATTGTGTACAACCTACCTACCACACGGCATGCAAGGTGACAACGGCAATAGGGTAGTGCACCACAAAGCTAAGCAAGCCCTTTTACATAAACTACGAAACATTACATTGGGACTATAAGGTGTGGGTATAAAGAAACTACCAACTAAGCACCCCCTACCAGCCAAAACTCATACAGAGCGTATGGCGTAGGTAATATCCGTTCCACTGTTTTCATTCATAGATAGGTTTAGGTTATTATTACTCGGGTAAAAAGGTTGTTAAGGAAAGAATAAGGGAGAAAGATAAGGGCATTCCCGAGTAGTGTCCGTTTTCTTCCGCACTTTGTTGGATAATGCACAACAGGGCAAGCCCACATACACATTGTAGGCAAGCCGCATTACCACAAACATTGCGCCCCGATGACGTGAGTCATTGGGGCGCGTTGCGTTGTGTCGGTCATTCAGCTATCGTGATAGGGTGATAGCCTTATTCAGCCAATTTGGTTTTGTAAGCCAAGGCATACATGCGCACTTGCTTAATCATAGCCAACAAGCCATTAGAACGGGTGGGGGAGAGGTGCTCCGTTAAACCTATTTTGTTAATGAAGTAAAGGTCAGCATCTAAAATATCCTGGGGGGCTTGGTCGTTTACCACACGAATCACCAACGACACTATACCCTTTACTATGAGCGCATCACTCTCAGCGCGGAAGTGCAACTTGCCATCATGCTCCTCGCACACAATCCACACACGGCTCTGACAACCATCAATTAAGTTTTGGTCTACCTTGTCGGCCGCATCAAGTGGAGCTTGCTCCTCACCCAAGTCAATGAGCAATTGATAACGGTCCATCCAATCGTCGAGTTCACAGAACTCTTCTACTATCTCGTCTTGTATTTCGTTAATTGTCATAATCAATGTTATTATTATGGAGTGACAGGGTAACGGGTTGACAAGGTAACGGGTTGACAGGGTAACGGGTAAGTTTGTCATTTTTTATTCTTACCTTTCTAACTTTAAGTAAAGCATAGCATACTTACCTGTTAACCCGTTAACCCGTTAACCAGTTAACTCGTAAACCCGTTAACCCTTACTGTTCTGAAAGATATTGCAACAACGTTTGTCCTACGCCCTGCAATGTCTGTTTTGAAATATTCTGCGGTGTATCGTTTGTGGTATGCCAAGTCACACCAAACGAATGTTCACCCTCAATAAAGGGAATCACATCAATGGTAGGAATGCCAGCTATCTCATTCATAGGCACATGGTCATCTTGCGCATAGCCACCCTCAATGGTTTGAAACAGTTGGTCAGCACCAGCACGCGAGGCAGCATCCCATAGTTGCACCATTACATCGCGTGCATAACGCATGCTTACGCCCTCATAGGCAAAACGAGCATCCTGTCCGCCCACCATGTCGAGCAATATGCCACAACGGGCTTTGTAACCTGCCACGTGCGGATGACGTGCCCAATATTGCGAACCTAAGCACCAGTCAGAACCATCTTGCGGAGCCTTGTCCGCAGCCCAATAAGGTGCGCCATAGTCTTCAGAGTCAAAACATATAAAGTCTACCCCCACATTGGGTTTCAGTTCGTTCAAGTGGCGAGCCACCTCTAACATAACAGCTACACCGCTGGCTCCATCATTAGCCGCCATTACAGGTTCATGGTGACGTGACGAATCAGGATCGGCATCGGCCCATGGACGGCTCTCCCAATGTGTACAAATAATAATGCGGTCCTGCAACTCGGGTTTATAAGCCGCAATAATGTTGCGCGACTTCAGCACCTTGCCGTCCCAAGCCTTAAGGTCAGCCTTTTGCTCTGTCACGCTCAGTCCTAAAGCCTTAAAGGCAGTTACTATGTAATCACCACACTGTTGATGTGCTACTGAATTAGGCACACGAGGGCCAAAGTCACACTGTTTCACTATTGAGGCATAAGCAGAGTCAGCATTAAACTGCACTTGCGTAACTGCCACAGAGTCCGTGCTACCCTCATCGTTCGATGCCTTTTGGCTCTTGCACGATGCAAGCACAAGCGCCATGAATAAAAGTGTCAAAAAGCTCTTCATCATATCTCTCATTTATATCTTTGCATAAGCTTGCACCTGCTGCATCACACGCAGCCAGTTGCCGCCCCACACCTGCTGCAAGTCGTCAGGCGTAAGCCCCTCGGCCATCAGTCGGCGCGTAAAGTTAATCAATTCACTGGCATTGGCACATCCTGGTATACCACCATCGCCATCAAAGTCGGTGCCAATGCCCACATGGTCTATTCCTGCCACATCAATCATGTGCATCAAGTGGCGCACAGCGTCATCGATAGTAGCAGGAGTACCCTCTTCGTCTAAGCGCAAAAAACCATGATAGAACGTCACCTGTGCCACACCACCAGCTTGTGCCAAGGCTCGCAGTTGGTCGTCGGTGAGGTTACGCACATGGTTACACATGGCTCGGCTCGAAGCATGTGAACAAACAATGGGGGTGTGGCTGACTTGCAAAGCATCGTAAAACGACGACTCTGCTGCATGACTCAAGTCGACCATCAAGCCACAACGATTCATCTCGGCCACCACTTGGCGTCCAAAGTCCGAGAGTCCTCCATTCAGTTGCTGAGAGCGACGTGCTGAGTCACATATCAAGTTATCGCCATTGTGGCAGAGCGTGATGTACACCAGTCCCATGCGTGCAAAGTGTTCTACATTACGCAAGTCACGCCCTAAGGCATAACCATTTTCTATGCCACGCATCACCGACAACGTGCCATTGCGCTTGTGTGCATACAGGTCGTGAGGAGTTCGAGCCAAAGCAACCCCTGGGGCTTGTGCCACACGCTGTTCTATCTCGTCCAACAAATGTTGGGCTTGTGCAGTAGCACCCTTTAAGCCAGCATCGGTGAGTTCGCCTTGCGGAATGTAGGCAACCATGGTGGTAGCGTCTAAGTGTCCCTCACGCATCTTCACAAAGTCCACCAATAGCTGTGGGTCGCGATGGTTCAGGTCAACACCTTTGTCAAAGAACATGGGTGTGTCGCAATGTGAGTCGAGTGTAAGCACATGACTATGCACGGCCTTTGCTGCTTTAAACTGTGTGGCACACATCACAAAGTGGGTAAACAAGGGCATCATGCAGTCGTTGCCATCGAGTGCGAAACACTCTGGATGCCACTGCACACCTATCACATCCTTCATTTGTGTGCTTTCGATGGCCTCAATCACCCCATCTGCCGAGCGAGCTGTTACACGAAACAACGGGCCTGGTTCGCCCACCGCTTGGTGATGAAAGGAGTTTACAGCAATACGTTGTGTATGAAATAATTGACTCAGCACCGAGTCTTCAGCCAACGTAACAAAATGCGTGGCCACACTGCGGTCGGCATCTTGCGAGTGTTTAATGAGTGACACTTGGGGCATGGCCGTGTGCATGTCCTGCATCACAGTGCCACCTAAGGCAGCAGCCAGCACCTGTATGCCACGGCAAATGCCCAACATGGGCAACTGCCTATCATAAGCCATGCGTGTAAGTAGCAGTTCCCACTCATCGCGCTCATGGTTAATGCCATGCAGCGCAGGCACTGGGTCCTCATCCATCAGCACAGGGTTGATGTCTGCACCGCCCGACAATAGCAAGCCATCTAACCCATCTAACAACTGTGCTGCATCAGTGGCTGTGGCATGACGACTGGGGGGAATGACCACAGGTATGCCACCTGCAGCCTCAACTGAACGAAAATAGCCAGGCAACAGTTTCAACTGGTTGTCATCATAGTTGCCCGTTATGCCTATAATAGGCTTCTTATTTTCCATTGTTTTAATGATAATTGGGGGTTGACGGGTTAACAGGTAATAATGATACTTGGGGGTTGACGGGTGAACGGGTTAACAGGTAAGTATGTTATACATAGCTTATTATGTATGGTAAGAGGCTAAAAAAATAGCAAACTTACCTGTCACCCCGTTAACCTGTTAACCTGTCAACCTGTTAACTCGTTAACTTGTCAACCCGTTAACCTGTTAACCCGTTAACCTGTTAACCTGTTAACCCGTTAACCCGTCAACCTGTCAACCTGTTAACCCGTCAACCTGTTAACCCGTTAACCTGTTAACCCGTCAACCCGTTAACCTGTTAACCCGTCAACCCGTTAACCTGTTAACCCGTCAACCTGTTAACCTTAATACCCTTATTTTTGATGTCCTGGCCCTTCAGGGAACCACCCTTTGTTAACCCGTTGTCGTTGTTCAAATAGTTCAAGAATAGACCACAAAGCCGAAAAGCCTGTTACCCCCACAATGGCACTTGCCAAGGTGTGGGTAATGAACAAGGCTGCTACTATGCAACCTATGCCAACTAACAAAAAGAGCCACCACAAACGTGTGCCCGTGTAATATTCAGCCTTGATAACAATGGGGTGGAACAAACCTATAATTAAAAAGGTGGCCAAACCAATGATTACACCTGTAAAAACCATATAGAATAATAGGGGGGAAAAACAAAGTAAGTTTTGAGGTAGCCTCATGTAACATTGGGCCACCTCAAAACTCAGTTGTGTGCATTCGCTAAGTAGGCAAGTCACCTAATTAGTCCTCTTGTTGTAGAATAACAGGCACCGTGCGGCTAATGCTTTGCTCAAGCGAAATAAGCGTCTCTGTTGAAATGACACCATGAATTTCTTGAATGTGGTTATTGAGCAAATCCATCAAGTGTTCATTGTCGCGTGAATAGAGCTTAATGAGCATAGTGTAAGGACCTGTAGTAAAGTGGCACTCCACTATTTCAGGAATCTTTTCAAGTTGTTCAGCCACACCTTTATACATAGAGCCACGTTCGAGCTTTATACCGACATAGGTGCAAGTGCTGTAACCAATGCTTTTAGGACAGACGTTATAGCCAGAGCCTGTAATGACTCCTGCTTCAATAAGACGCTGAACGCGCTGGTGAATGGCAGCACGCGACACACCACATACGGCTGCGACGTCTTTAAATGGGATGCGCGCGTTAACTGAAATGATTTTTAGTATTTTCAAATCCAGCTGGTCAACCTTTTCCATATTGATACTTATGTATTTATCTTTTATGTTATTAGTGTATGCAAAGGTAGTGCAAGGCGAGCGAAATGCAAAATGAAAGTTCAAAAAACTTTCATTTTCATTTCCGATAAGTAGTATTAAGTACGAACACAGATAAAACAGATTAAACAGATAACATTCGTGTTATTAGTGTTATTCGTGTTCAAATAACATCTGTAGTTTCTAAGACGAACACAGATAAAACAGATTAAACAGATAACATTCGTATTATTAGAGTTATTTATAAAAGAACTAACGTTTCGGATTTAGCAAGGACGGGCTGAATCATCGTGCAAGGCGAATGCAATCAAGCTTG
>URDV01000132.1 GCA_900546605.1 uncultured Prevotella sp. | reverse complement strand
ATGAGACAACTTTTTACATTTAACTATCACATTTTGAGGACGTTACACACGAAAATTGGACGCGTTAAGTATTCCGATTTTGAACACCCTACCTGAAAGGGCAAAAGCATTACAATGTGCTTTAGACTTTTACCAGACAGTTCCCTTTGCCAGAATGGCAAACAAGTTGAGATAATAACAAAGATGATTTTTGAACTTTGTTATATAGAAGCAATTATTCTGAAATAGGGATGATTAGAACCACCCTAAATAGTTTTGTTTGTCCTCTGTTCGTGTCTTATTTTAATAACTCGTATTTGCCCTCACACATCATGCATGCACACCATACATTTACATTTGCGACATTTTATTTACATATTAACTATTTTTACCCCCCGTTTGCTTTATTAACATAAACAAGGTACATTTGCGCGCACAAACACTTAAGAGGCTTATATAATTTTGAATACTAATTAACAAAACAAATATTATCACATGAAAAGAATTTTACTCTTTTGGGGTTTACTCCTCACATTCTTTGTAGGGGTTGACACAGCGTGGGCTGGTTCGCAAACCATTCCACAGCTTAGTACCGATGGCAACATGCACTATTATGCCATCAAAAACTTGCGCACCGGCAAATACTTGTATTGGAATGGTAATAGTGATTTTATCCGCCAAAGTGAGTTGCTGAATGGTAATGGCTTTTTTTACTTCACAGCAGGAAGTACAAAAGCCACTACCACAGGGGTAACTTCTATAAAAATACACAATAAGAAAACCACCACCATGATGGCAACAATCAACAACTGGACTGATACAGGAGCTGATTGGTACGTTAAAGCAGCTTCTAATAGTGGAAACACTGGTATTGCTTTCTCAAACAACGAGGATTTTGGCAATAAATATTGTTGGAATAGTTATGATAGCGAAAATAAGATTGGCACTTGGAGTGTTGATGGTGGCTCTATATTCGAAGTTGAGGAATTGACCGAAGCGCAGATGGATTTTGCGATTAAAAATTATGCTTTTAGAACAGGTTTAGAGGCAACAATCAACCGATATGCATCACTTATAAATGCGTTCTATGGTTGCACAGAAGAAGCATATAATACCGCATTGGCTGTATATAATAAGTACAAGGATGCTACCTCGTTTACTGACGAAGATGTAGCTGAATTTAATCAAGCCAACACTACGTTTCTTGCCACTGCACCTATTAACACCGATATTCCTACTGGAACCATTTGCATGTTAGGTAACTATTTGCACACAAACGCATATGCTTATACTACTACTACCATGCAAAAGGATGAAGCCAAGGACTCATACGCATATATTTGGAAACTGCTGAAACAAGATAATGGCAACTACAAATTCTACAATCCTTACTCAAATAAATATGTAGGTTCTATTCCTGGCAACAATAATACGGGAAATGACGTTGCCATTCCTTTGGTTGACAATGAAGCCTCAGCCCAAGAGTACACCATAGCTGCAGCAGCCAACTTGGGTTATGTTACTTTCAAAACTACCCAGACAGGCATTCCTGAAAATCGTTCATACCTCCACATGGGTGCACCTGGTGTAGTACGTTGGGAAGCTACAGCTCAGGCAAGCCAATTCAAAATTGTCACCTCTGGCATTGATGAACTTGCGGCCACATGGAATGCGAGCCTTACTAATGGCTTAAACGTAAAGAATTATGTAGGTTACAAAAAGATATCAGATGCTCAGAAAACAGCCTACGAAGCATTTACGGCTGCTAATAACATTGAAGCTAAAGCTTCTAAAGCAAAAGCTTTAAGTGATGCCACAAGCGCCTCAACCGAAAGTAATGTTACCCCCGAAGCAGGCAAATACTACACTATTCAATGCGCTCGTGGTAAAAGAAATGGTGTTTATTTCTACGAAAATTATGGCGACACTCAATCAACCCAAGGCTATAATGCCCTACAAACATCAAGCACACTTGACGCTAACATTCTTCCCTTCCTTTGGCAATTTGAGCAATTGACTGACGAAAATAAAACCGATCGTTACTACATTCGTCCTGCCAATTCAAAGAATTATTTAAGCAACACTGTCGAAACTTCCTATTGGTTAAGAATCATTCCCGAAGACAACACTGAAAAGGATGTAAAACGTGGTGAGTACTACCTAAACACTGCTTCAAACAAAGTTGACACACCTTTTGCAGTAGCCATTACTGACAAAGCTTCAAAAAAAGCAACAGGCGAAAACGTTATCAGCGTGCGCAATGAAGATTTCCACGTAGTAGCATGGGATGGCGGCAACGATGGTTCAAGCAACAATTTCCGCATTGTTGAAGTCACCACCATCCCCGTCAACATCACCTCTGCAGGTTATGCTACCCTCAACTTGCCTATGGCCGTGAACATTCCTACAGGCGTAAAGGCATATACAGGACAGAAAGAAGGCAATGAACTCAAGCTTACCACTATCACCACTGGCATTATTCCAGCTGAAACACCCGTTGTGATTGAAGGCGCTGAAGGTACACACAACTTCAACATTAACTACGATAACACTGCCGCCATTGCTAACAACGGACTGAATGGTACACTCATCCCCACTGCCATTGACAATGATGCCACAGCCTACGTCTTGGGCAATGGTTCAAAGGGCATAGCCTTCTACAAGGTAACCTCTGAAACCGACCGCACCATTGGTGCTAACAAGGCTTATGCAGGTTCTACCACAGTTGACGCTGCTGCCAACGTGCTGATATTCAACTTTAGCGACATCACTACTGGCATTAACAATGCTGCCACCACTCAGGGCAACAACAACACCTACTACGACCTTAACGGCCGCCGCGTGCTCTACCCTGCTCACGGCATCTTTGTTAAGGAAAACGGACAAAAGGTTTTTATTAAGTAACACTCTTTTAGCACATCTATTATGAAAAAGATATATATGATTCCCACAGCCAAATTGCTCAAATTCCAAGCACAAGGCATGCTGGCCGTTTCACATTTTGACACGGTGGACGATGAACAAGACTTTGGTGCCTCGGGGGGACTCTCTAACCAGCGCGAACAAAGCTCATCAAACATTTGGGGCGACATGAACACCAATTGGACTAAATAATCTCTGTTATACGCGTTGGCGGAATTAGTAAACAAGTTGACAAGTTAACGGGTTAACAGGTAAGTTTGTCAAGCTTTTTACCCGTTGGCGGAATTTTTGGTTAACGGGTTAACCTGAAATTCCGCCAACGGGTCTGTTATTCATCATCCTTTCAATGAATGAGGGGGGGGAGACAACACACACTATGAGTGTATTGCCTCCCCCCTTTTTTTTCATCAATCATAGAAGCGTCCACACACACATTAACGCACAGCGTAGCCATATAAACCAATGATTTTCAATTCATTACAGCCATAACGCAACACAACACACTTCAACTCCACCCCATCAGTCAGTGCTACATGGCACACAAAAGCGATACAAACTAACACACACAACACAAAAACGTTGCAATAAAATGCGTTAAAACTTTTTGCGTGCACCAACTTTTTCGTACTTTTGCCGTGGTAAAGGGACGCGTTTGCAGCGCTAAGCCCTACACCCCACTTTTAATAGTAAACTAATTTTATTAATTAATAAATCATTATGGCAACATTAGATTTAACCAAGTACGGTATTACCGGTGTAACCGAGATTGTACACAACCCCTCATACGAGCAGCTCTTCGAAGAGGAGACTAAGGCTGGTCTCGAAGGTTTCGAGAAAGGTCAGGAAACTGAACTCGGCGCCGTAAACGTAAAGACAGGTATCTACACCGGCCGTTCTCCTAAGGATAAGTTCATCGTTATGGACGAGAACTCAAAGGACACTGTTTGGTGGACTACTCCCGAATATCCCAACGACAACAAACCCGCTTCTCAAGAGGCTTGGGCAGCCGTTAAGGAAATCGCTAAGAAGGAACTCTCTAACAAGCGTCTCTTCGTAGTTGATGGTTTCTGTGGTGCCAACAAGGAAACTCGCATGGCTGTGCGCTTCATCGTAGAGGTAGCATGGCAAGCTCACTTCGTAACTAACATGTTCATCCGCCCCACAGCTGAGGAATTGGAGAACTTCGAACCTAACTTCATCGTTTACAACGCTTCTAAGGCAAAGGTTGAGAACTACAAGGAACTTGGCCTCAACTCTGAAACTGCCGTTGTATTCAACATCACAAGCCGCGAGCAAGTTATCATCAACACTTGGTACGGTGGTGAAATGAAGAAGGGTATGTTCTCTATGATGAACTACTACAACCCCCTCAAGGGCATCGCTTCTATGCACTGCTCTGCCAACACCAACATGGAGGAGACCAGCTCAGCTATCTTCTTCGGTCTTTCAGGTACTGGTAAGACTACCCTTTCAACTGACCCGAAGCGTAAGCTCATCGGTGATGACGAACACGGATGGGATGACAACGGTATATTCAACTACGAAGGTGGTTGCTACGCTAAGGTTATCAACCTTGACAAGGAGAGCGAACCCGACATTTACGGTGCTATCAAGCGCAACGCTTTGCTCGAGAACGTAACTGTTGACGCTAACGGCAAGATTGACTTCGCTGATAAGAGCGTTACCGAGAACACTCGTGTAAGCTATCCTATCTACCACATCCAAAACATCGTTAAGCCTATAAGCAAGGGCCCCGCTGCTAAGCAAGTTATCATGCTTTCAGCCGATGCTTTCGGTGTTCTTCCTCCCGTTTCTATCCTTTCTGAGGCTCAGGCTCAGTACTACTTCCTCTCAGGCTTCACTGCTAAGTTGGCTGGTACTGAACGTGGTATCACTGAACCTACTCCTACTTTCTCAGCTTGCTTCGGTCAGGCATTCCTCGAGTTGCACCCCACTAAGTACGCTCAGGAACTCGTTAAGAAGATGGAGAAGAACGGTGCTAAGGCTTACCTCGTTAACACTGGTTGGAATGGTTCAGGCAAGCGTATCTCTATCCGCGATACTCGTGGCATCATCGACGCTATCCTCGATGGTTCTATCGACAAGGCTCCTACCAAGACTATTCCTTTCTTCGACTTTGTTGTTCCTACTGAACTTCCTGGCGTTGATCCTAAGATTCTTGATCCTCGCGACACTTACGCTGAGGCTTCTACTTGGGAAGAGAAGGCTAAAGACCTCGCTGCTCGTTTCATCAAGAACTTCAAGAAGTACGAAACCAACGAAGCTGGTAAGGCTCTCGTTGCTGCTGGTCCCCAGCTCTAATCAGCCACGTTGTGCTTGCTTATGGGCAAGCTAACAACATAACCTAACCGAGAGGGTGTGTCATTCACTTTGACACGCCCTCTCTTTTTTTTGCCTTGCATTGAATGACGATTCTTTACCATAGCCCGATGAATGTGAATGGAGTGGATAAGTGTTGTTTTGCCATGTGCTTACAAGCTGTTGCAGTGTCGGTTTGACGTTGCAAAGGTAATAGGTTGTAACCGCTTTTTCCAAATCCGTTCTAAGGCGTTCTATTCTCGTTCTAAAATCGTTCTAAAATCGTTCTATTCTCGTTCAGTTTTCAGGGTAAAATAGCACATATAGGGTGCTTTCTCGTTCAATTTTTCACAGCGAACCATCCGTAGCACCTGCCCTGCCCGTGTTCAACCTATCGTTTCTTTTTGTCGAACACGCACTTGAGCCATGTTTCTCACGGGTAAGTGAGGTGAATGAATAACGCAAGCAAAACAACAAATTAACCTATTTTTACATAGCCACAAATATTAACATTTCCATATTCCTCCCATGCTTCTCCCCTCATTTCCGTATCGCTCCCGTATCAATCCCGTATTGTTTCCGTATTGTTTCCGTATTCCGATACGGGATCGATACGGGATCAATACGAGAATGATAGGAGGACGATAGGAGGAACATAGGAGGACGATAGGAGAATGAAGCCCCGAAAGCCAGTTTTGATGACACCATTCAATTTTATACTTTTGTTGTTATTTATAGATTTTTAAAAATACATTCTCGCTCAATTTTATGATTAGATATGCTTTTGCGCATGTCCATGTTGACACGTGAAGCATGTTTTGAGTTACGCTAAAACTTTCAAACCACTCTTGAAAGAATAAGTAGGTTCAAGTTGCTGGTTGAGCAAAAACGGACTGAAAGCTAGGGTGTTCAAAATCGGCATCAAAAGCGAGACCGCTTTTTGGGGCTTATTCATTGCTATTGCTGTTCGGCGATACTCTAAAACGCACATTTAATGCTTTTGCCCTTTCAGG
>URDV01000131.1 GCA_900546605.1 uncultured Prevotella sp. | reverse complement strand
GGCAAACAAGTTGAGATAATAACAAAGATGATATTTGAACTTTGTTATATAGAAGTAATAAATTAAATTTGACACCACCTGAATAAGATAACCATGGCTCAACTAAAGATGCGGCTTTAGCGCTTACTATCAAAGTGTTCAACCTGAAACTTTTCGGGATGTTTTCCTTTAAAATCTGCGTAATATTCCATAATAAGGCGCATATCGGCATCAACGTTGCCTGAAGGTACAATTGTTTTTTTACACACAATTTGTTTTTTTGAATAATCAATAGCATAGAGTAGAATGGGCAATTGTGCTTTCATGGCAATAAAATAAAACCCACGTTTCCATTGTTTAGCTAAAGAACGTGTGCCTTCGGGGGTAACGGCTAATGAAAAAGTTGTGGCTTCACGAGCCTTTTCTGCCATTTGATCAGTCAAGCTGGTGTGACGGCTGCGTTCAACAGGTATACCCCCAATTTTACGTAGTAATTTTCCTAATGGCCAAAAGAACCATTCTTTCTTCATTAAAAAATTGGAGGTAAGCCCGATAGATGCATAATAAAGTTCGCCAATAAAAAAGTCCCAATTGCTGGTGTGAGGGGCAACGCAAATAATACATTTATTAGGAGTATGTTCGGTAACATCAACAGTCCACCCCATCCAATTGTATAAAATTTTGCTGCAAAGTTTTTTAAACATATGATATGTAAAAAGAGAAAGCTATGAAGAAAATAAAAATATGCGAATACATGATTTTGACTTACGAAGTGTCAATACACATATTCGCATATGTTTTTGTTGCTTCTAAAAAAAGAATAGAATCACGTTAAGCATTAACGATACGATTGCTCAAATCATTTACTTTGTTAGTAAACTCATCTTTCAACTTGCGGTAAAATTCGCGTTCACATCCCTTTTCGGTGTGGCTGATGCGAGCAACAAAGTCGGTATGAAGCGTGATAACCTCCTTCATGAGTTCGTCAAGCTTAGCTTGGTCAGCCTGTTGACACATGCTAAGAGCTACGCAATCGGCGAAAAGGTCGCCCGTAATCATTTTAATGCTCTTTTTGAGCTGTTTGCGATTTGCCATAATAGGTTATAGTTTTTAGTTTTTGAGCAAAGAGTCTCTTTTAAGTAAAAAGGAGTAAAACTCTTTTCTCCTTCATTTTATTGCTTAATAATATCGTGCCCCTTGAGAATAGCTTGTTCGTTCATCGGCAACAAGTTGTGGTGACGCTCAGGTAAAGTTTTACGAAGAGCTTGCATCACACTCTCAATTGACACAATAGGGTGTACCTTTAGAAATCCCCCCAAAATGAACATGTTGAAGCATTTCATCATAGACATTTGAGCGGCAGTTTCCATAGCGGGAATATGCCAAATGCTAATGTCGCTACGCGTAGGTTTGTCAATAATGCCAAAGTCGTCGTAAATAATGGTACCACCCGCTTTCACCTTCGATTGGAATTTATCCAACGATGGTTGGTTGAGCAAAATGGCAGTATCATAGCTACTGAGAATGGGCGATGAAATAGATTCATCGCTAATAATAACTGTTACGTTAGCTGTACCACCTCTTTGTTCGGGGCCGTAAGCTGGCATCCAAGTCACCTCCTTGCCTTCAGTTAAAGCTGCATAAGCCAAGATTTTCCCCATAGACAATACACCTTGTCCACCAAATCCAGAGATAATGATTTCTTGTTTCATGTGTGTGAACCTTCAGTTATTTGTCCTTTAAGTCGCCAATGTGGTAAAAGTCGAACATATGCTCTTCCATCCACTCGTTTGCTTTGATGGGCGACATTTTCCAACCTGAAGAGCAGGTTGAAACAAATTCAATTAAGTTAGAGCCTTTGCCCGCCATTGAATTTTCGAAAGCATGTCGAATAGCTTTTTTTGCTTTACGAATGGCAGCAACGCTATGTACGCTTTGTCGTGTAACATAGGCCGTACCCTCCAAATTAGCCGCTAAGTCGGTAATGTTTAGTGGGTAGCCATGAAGTTTAGGGTCACGGCCATAGGGGCAAGTAACCGTTTTCATGCCCACAAGTGTTGTGGGAGCCATTTGTCCACCGGTCATGCCATAAATGGCATTGTTAATAAAAATCATGGTAATGTTTTCGCCACGATTCAAAGCATGAATAGTTTCGGCTGTACCTATGCAAGCCAAGTCGCCATCACCTTGATAGGTAAATACCAAGCGATTGGGCCATAAACGTTTGCATGCTGTTGCCAAAGCGGGTGCTCTGCCGTGTGCGGCCTCTTGCCAATCAATATCGATGTAGCGATAAGCAAAAACAGCACATCCTACGGGGCTAATGCCAATGGTTTTATCTTCCATTCCCATTTCAGCAATAACTTCAGCCACGAGTTTGTGAACAACGCCATGTGAACAACCCGGACAATAGTGCATGTCGGTATTATTCATGAGAGTTGGCTTTTGGTAAACCAAATTCTCTGGCTTTATTATATCTTCTCTTGTCATGGAATTCTGACTAAAAAGTTTATTTTTTAAATCCAGGCATACGTAGCATCACCTCTACCATTTTAATCATAACGGCAAATAGTCCTACTACGTACCACACCATAATATGCTCTTTACTTACGAGAATGCCCACCATGGCAACCAGCGCAACGATAATGAAAAGCACATTAAGAATGTTGCGTATGAACAAGTTGCGAGACATTTGTTGCTTTTGTCGTCTTTGTTCAGGATGACGTAATTGTTCAAGGATGTCAAGATCGTTGTTAGATGTTGTGCGAAGCATATTCTTTTGTTTATATTGAAACAAATAGGTGTGTGGGGAGAGAGGGGAGCAAATTACTTTTGTAATAGCTTTAAAGCCTCTATAATCTCATCGGGGTCAGGTACGATGCCACCTAATCGCCCGTAGTGTTTAACGGGAATTTTCCCTTCAACAGCACATCGAACGTCAAAAATCATTTGTCCGGCATTAATTTCAACAACCAATATGCCTTTGAGTTGATGTGCCAATTTGCTAATTTGCTTTTTGGGGAAAGGCCATAGCGTGATGGGGCGGAAAAGTCCCACTTTTATACCCTGCTTACGTGCCATTTCCATAGCCTTTTGTGATATACGTGCGGCAGACCCAAAAGCTATGATGGCATAATCGGCATCGTCAAGCTGTTGTGTTTCGTAGCGCACCTCATTCTCTTCAATCTGTCTGTATTTTTCTTGCAAATGCAAATTCTTAGCCTCCATTTTAGAAGGTTCAAGTTCGAGCGATGTAATCACTTGAGGACCACGTTGTTTCAGTCCGTGTCCGTTAGCAGCCCAAGGGCATTCTTTAGCAATTTCCTCTTCGGTACGGCGTGGTTTAAAGGGAGGCAACACCACCTTTTCCATCATCTGTCCAATAACCCCATCAGATAGGATCATGGCAGGGTTACGATATTTAAAGGCCAGCGTAAAACTTAGATCAACAAAGTCAGCCATCTCTTGCACAGAGGCGGGAGCTAAAACAATTACATTATAGTCGCCATTACCACCACCTCGTGTAGCTTGATTATAGTCGCTTTGCGAAGGCTGAATGGTTCCCAACCCAGGGCCTCCACGTTGTACGTTAACAATAAGTCCTGGCACTTCAGCGCCAGCCATATAGCTAATGCCTTCTTGCATCAGTGCCACACCAGGTGATGATGATGAGGTCATGACACGTTTACCAGTTCCGCCACCACCATAGAGCATGTTAATGGATGCCACCTCGCTTTCAGCCTGTAGCACAACCATGCCCGTTGTTTCCCAAGGCTTGAGTTCAGCCAGGGTTTCAAGCACTTCGCTTTGTGGCGTAATAGGGTAGCCAAAATATCCGTCACAGCCACATCGTATGGCTGCGCGAGCAATGGCTTCATTTCCTTTTAGGAGTAGAACTTCGTTTTCTTCTTTCATAGAAGTATAAATGTGTGAGAACGCAAGAGTGACGAAACCCTACCTGCGCAAGCATAAAGTTTGCCCAAGAACTGCCGTTCGCCACGAGTTCTTTATATATTTATCTATTCTTTAGTTCGATACACGCTGATGCAACCATCAGGACATACAATAGCACAAGATGCGCAACCTATGCAAGTGTCTGCCACCTCTTCGCAGAAAGCATACCCCTTGTGGTTTACCGCTTTTTTTGAGAGTGCAATTGTTTGAGTTGGACAGGCAACAACGCACAATCCACATCCCTTGCATCGATTGGTGTCAATTACAAGGGCTCCTTTCATTTTGCTCATAATATATTTTTTCTATCATGAAGTGCTGACGAATGCGCAAACATTCTCACCAGTACGTCATGTATTTTACTGATTATACATGTCCTTGTTGTAAAATGCCAAAATGTCGTTAAGCATCAAGCGGCATTGTCGTGCAGGCCCATCGGGATCCAGCTCTTCTGATTTTAAAAAGTAGCTGATGGCATTTCCCCAATCAGATTGCTTCATGTAGACCTTTCCTTGCAGATAGAGCAACCTTGCTGTGGGATGCTCTGCAGCTTGCAGCATTTTATCAATCAGCTGTTGTGCCTCGTCAACCTTATTCGTATCCAAAGCCACACATATGTCTTGATAACTATCTATTTTTGCCATTATTAGTGGGAAGTTGTAAAGCAAAGTTACTGCTATTTCGGCTATATTCGTCAATATCTCCTTTTTTTTATGAAAACTTAACTTGAAAAGCATGATTACTCATCTACGTTGCAAGTCAAATCAGTTACACATACGCATGATTGCTGTTATCAAAAAAAGGAAAGATGCAAGCGTTGACGGGTTGCCCGGTTGACAAGTTAACGGATAAGTTTGTCAACTTTTTAAGTTTTATCCATTTTGACCTGAACCTAATAAATAGTAACGTATTACCTACTTACTTGTTAACCCGTCAACTTGTTAACCCCAAAATCTGCCAATGGGTAGTTTTGGGGGCATGTATGTTAGTCCCTTGTTATTTTAGAATGGACGAGATGTTTTGCTCACGATGGCAAATGTGAACCTCAATACCAAACTTGTTATGTAAGTGTTCGGCTAAATGCTGTGCAGAATAAACGCTTCTGTGGCGGCCACCTGTGCAACCAAATGAAAACATAAGGTTAGTAAACCCTCGCTCCATATAACGTGCCACGTGTGCATCGGCCAATTTGTATACCGAATCAAGGAAGGTTAGTATTTCACCATCATCTTCCAAAAATTTTATAACAGGTTCATCAAGGCCCGTTAAGGGCTTATACTGGTCATAACGGCCTGGGTTATGCGTGCTGCGACAGTCAAACACATATCCTCCACCATTACCCGAGTTATCCTCAGGTATGCCTTTTTTATAGCTAAAGCTAAAAACGCGAACCACCAATGGGCCTTGTCCGTCGTATTTTGACTTTGACATGGAACCATGAGTTGTAACATTCATGGCGAATTGTGGCAGTTCAATCATGCTTAGTAACACCTTGTTTAAGTAAGGGTAGGGCAGAGCTATATTACCAGATAATATTTCACGTAAATTTTGTATGGCCAAAGGAATGCTATCAAGAAAATATTTTTTACGTTCTACATATCCACGCAAACCATAGGCGCCCAAAACTTGTAGCATTCTAAATAGCACAAAGAGGTACAAACGTTGTATGAAAGCCTCCTTATCAAATTGGGGCAACAACTGGCTTACTTCGTCTATGTAGGCCTCAATAAGTTGAATGCGTAATGACTGCGGATAGCGTGCTGAAGCTTGCCATAGGAAGGAGGCTAAATCATATTGTAAAGGTCCACGCATACCCCCTTGAAAGTCAATAAAGAATGGCAAACCATTACAGATCATTACGTTGCGAGCTTGAAAGTCGCGATATAAAAAGAAAGGCTCGTCATGCGCATTACCTACGAGGTCAGCCGCTAATTGTTGCAAATCAGCCTCCAAACGGATTTCATCAAAGGGCAGGTCGGTTGTTTTAAGAAAGCTATATTTAAAGTAGTTGAGGTCAAACATAGCAGCCTGCTGATTGAACCTAATGGGGGGCAAGCATTGGTTGAAGTCAAGATTCTTAGCCCCTTCTATTTGTACATGAGCCAAGCTACGTATGGTATGTTCTAAAAGCGTGCGTTCGTTTTCGCCATATGTATAATTGTTTTTACGAGCTACAGCAAGTTCATCATATAAAGCGTTATGTCCAAGGTCTTGTTGCAAATAGCATGTATAATCTTTGTTTACAGCATAAATGTGTGGCATGGGTAGCCCTTGTGCCGTAAAGTGCTGTGCCAAATAAACAAAGCACTTATTTTCGCTAATAGAA
>URDV01000130.1 GCA_900546605.1 uncultured Prevotella sp. | reverse complement strand
AACAATAATGGTGCTGCGGCTACTCTTAATGCAACTAATGCTACTATCTTTATAGCTAAAACCAATACATCTAATAACAACGCAGGATTCAGTTTGCAGTTCTCAAATGCTACAACAGCATTTCTTGGTGACCACGCGAATGATCGTTTAGGTTCTTGGAATACAACTCAAGCAGACCCCCAAAACGATGGTGGTTCAAGCTTTACTATCCAACTTGCTGACGTAGAGGCCACAGTTGCTATCGCAAAAGCACTTGCTAGCGATTCTCTTTCAAATCTTAGTGTTAAAGATGAGAGTGCAACTATGCTTACAGCATCTACAGCTGCTTCTGTTGAAGCTGCCAAAACTGCTGCAGGAACGGCAACTACCATCGCTGCTATTGATGCAGCTTACGACAGATTCTATTACCCTGTAGCAGACGCTAACGCTTACTATCGCATTCAGAACATCCATAACATCACCAAGAAATATCTTACTTCTGCTTCTATCTTTGTGGGTACCGATGGTAGTTTGGCTACATCTTATAAGAAAGACAACAATATCGATCGTAAAATCCGTCGTGTTGCAGACAATGCTAACTTCGTATCTCAACTTTGGCAACTTGTTGCAAACGGAGATGGTACTTACAAGATTAAAAATGCCAACACTGGTTGCCGCATGAGTTCTAACGCAGCACCTATTGATATGCCTATCGACGTAAACGCTGGTGGCGACTATACACTTAAGGCTGTTCCTTCTGCTACATTTGCTGGCAACGATGCCGCAACTATGTTGCAAATGGTTGTTAATAACAACATCATCAACGCATTTGGTGGTAATGCTTACGATATTATCCAAGCTTATAATGATAAGAACGATAAAGGTGGTTATTGGCAATTCATCAAGGTAACCGAAGTTCCCGTTGCTATCAGCGCAGCCAACTATGCCACAGTAGCATACCCATTTGCTGTACAAGTTCCTGCAAACAGTGGCATCACTGCTTATAGCGTTTCAGAAGTAAATGGTGGTTACCTCATCTTGAACGAAATCACTGATGGCATCATTCCCGCAGGCCAAGGTGCTATTCTTTACCACGAAGGTGAAACTACAGCCAACCTTACCATTACTACTACCAACAAGACTCTTGCTGACAACAAACTTGTAGGAGCTACTGCTAAGCGCATTGGCTTTGAAGGAAATGACACTTACGTGTTAGCACTTAATAGCGAAAACAAAGCTGCCTTCCTTAAGAGCGAACTCACTACCGTTCCTGCTAACAAGGCTTATGTTTTGGCTAGCACTTTACCCTCTACTGAAGCTGCTGCTACTGCTCTCAACTTTAACTTTGGACAAGTTACTGCCATTAACGCAGCACAAACTAACACTAAGAACAATGTCGAGTACTACGACCTTAATGGTCGCCGCGTGCTTTACCCTGCCAATGGTATCTTTGTTACCAACACAGGTAAAAAGGTGTTCATTAAGTAAACATCATAGTTCACATTAACTATCAATTTTTGATTTTATAGCAACATGAAAAGAACATATATTGCTCCATCTGCCATTCGTATTGAACTTGCTACTGAAGGTATGATGGCACAAAGCCTTGGTTGGTCATCAAGCGAAACTGTTACAGACGAAAGCAATGTGCTCTCAACCGAGCGCAATGGCTGGAGTGCAGATAATTGGAATGGTGCTGACGAAGATTAATACACTCGTTCACACCAGTAAAACATAAAACTAAAGTGCCGCATAGCGTGTCAATAAAAGTTGACACGTTGTGCGGCACTTTTTGTTTGCATTAAACAAATGGGACTGAAATGCCCTTACAAAACGGCATATAAAGGAATGCAAGTAAGGTTAGCTTGCTCTTGATAAGGCAACATAGAATAACGTATGACATGAAGTTAAGCTTCTTTGGCATAACAAGTATGAGCAAACGCGCGCAAAGCCCAGGTCTTGCCCACTTGACGAGCGCCATTGAGTATTAAAGGCTTGCGATGCGCACTCAGCTTCCACGCCTTAAGTTGTTGAGTTACAAGTCGTTCCATATATACATTTACATTTTTCAGCACATAAATATGTGTACATACTACACTTTTAGACACCTCATAATGCCTATATAACACATTTTTTAGCACCTTATTACATGGCAAAGGTACACTTTTCAGCACATAGCAGCAATTTGCAAGCTGCATTTTTGCTGAACTTTAGGAATAAGTGCTTTGATAGATATAGCGAAAATGATAGAATTGTTTTTTTAAAAAAATACTCATTTAATTATGCCCTAATGTTGAGAATTCATGGCCTTCGGGGCTGCCACGAAGGCAAAATTCGGATTCTGTGCCGATATTCGATGCATTTATCGCAATATCGCATCAAATGGCCTTCTGAGAAGATGGCATTAACTGAATAATCCTAACATAATAATAAGTAACGTATGGCATACTTACCCGTTAACCTGTTAACTTGTTAACCCGTCAACTAAAAATCCACCAACGAGTATGATAGAGTAAATTCAGCACATTAATAGTAAAAAATGTGTTATTTAGCAAAGATATTGCTCACTCTTAAGGGTCGCTTATTCAACTTCGCCTACTTAATAGTTATCATATGCTACAAAAGTGTTAACTTTGCATCCGCTTACGGATAAGGGAAACAGGTGAGAATCCTGTACAGTCCCGCTGCTGTATGTTCTTTATAAACAAGGGGCGCTACCTTGTGGCCACTGCTTTACACACATGGCTGTGCGAAGTGGGAAGGTGGTAACGCTTACATGAACGAGCCAGAAGACCTGCCGTAATGCCGTTTTGTCCTTGTGCCAACCCGAGGAGGAAGGCCTTGGAAATGAAGAATGAATGAAACTTTGCACTAAGAGTTTAGCATGGTGTGTACTTATTGCAACACACCTATATATATATGTACTCTTAAAAAAGTCTCAACCCCCTTCAACTTTTCAACTGAATAATATTCTTGACAGATTGCTCTCTTTATTACTTACATCATGGTTGAGCCTGACCACCGCTCCACCCGATTCATTGGGCACAGCTGAGGTTACAGCCACACGACGCCTTACGGGCATAGCTACCACACAACCTGTGCAACGAATTACGCAAACTGACTTAACAACGCGGGGAGTGACTGACATAGCTGATGCACTGCGACGCTTAGCTGGGATAAACTTGCGTGACTATGGTGGTGCTGGCGGACTCAAAACGGTGAGTGTGCGCGGTTTGGGCGCAGGACATACAGCTGTAACCTATGACGGGCTGGCCGTGAACGACTCGCGACAAGGACAAATAGACTTAGGACAGTTCAGCTCCGACCGCTTAGAAGCACTATCGCTTCAAACCATGGGTAGCACGCAACTGCTCAGCCCTGTACGTAACTTGGCTGCTGCTGTGGTGGGCATTGAAACGCCTTGGAACAAGGCTCTAAATGATAACTCATGGCATGGCAAGGTGGCTCTGCGCCAAGCCTCATTTGGCACTTATGCTCCCTCGGTGGCTCTGCAAAAGCAACTGACGCGCACTACAGCTATAGGGGGAGCAGCTGACTACTTTGTGGCACAAAACAATTATCCATTTGTAGTTAAAAATGGGGTGGCCAGTGAACACTTGCACCGCAACAATAGTCGCATGCAAACCGTTACTACGGAGCTTAATTTGCACCAAACACTGATGGCGGGCAATGGGGGCGAACTTATGGCGAAAGCTTATTTTCACCACAACTACCGCCATTTGCCAGGGATGGTTTACTTTTATGTAAACGAAAACAATGAGCGACTGCTGGAACAAGTGGCCTTTGGTCAAGTTCGTTGGCAACAACGGTGGGGACGGCTACAACTCATGGCCGCTACTAAGCATAATTGGCAAACAAGTCAGTACACCGACATAGGAGGCCAATATCCTGGGGGAGCCTTGCATCAAAATTATTGGCAACGTGAAACTTATGTAACAGCTGGAGCAGCCTATGCCTTCACTCCGTGGCTTAGCGCAGCTTATGCCACTGATGGTGCTTTTGCCTCGCTCAATAGTAACCAACTGAATGATAACCACGTGAAGCGCGACACTTGGCTGCAAAGCCTTTCGGCCGAAGTACACACAGCACGGCTCACCGTGCAGGCTCGGGGCATTTTTCACCAATATTGGAACATGAAACAAGCTGAAGGTCCATCGGCACGCAATGCGCAGCGCATTACACCATCGCTATCAGCCTCGTGGTTAGCCTTGAGAAGTCAAAAGGTGTGGTTTTATGCACGCGCCAGCTATAAAGAGGGGTTTCGCATGCCCACATTTACTGAAAGTTACTACTATCACTTAGGTTCCACCTCATTGCAACCAGAGCTAACACGCCAAGTGTCAATGGGTTTAACACTGCAAGCAACCCCTTTAGTAAGCTGGTGGCGCTTGTTTGCCATAACTGCTGATGGCTACTTTAACCAAGTAAAAGACCGCATTGTGTCGGTGCCTTACAACTTATTTGTGTGGCGCACCATTAATATGGGACGGGTGCGAGCAGCAGGATTGGATGTGTCGCTACAAAGCGAATGGCAATTGGCACGCCAACATAAGCTATTGTTAGCTATGAACTATTCGTGGCAACGATGTCGTGACTTTACATCTGCCTCGGAATCTACTTGGCACAAGCAATTGGCCTACACACCCGAACACTCAGGTGGGGGTTCGTTCACTTGGCAGAACCCATGGCTGTGGGTGGTAATACACACTACGTGGGCTTCACGCCGATGGTGTTCAAACAACCATTTGCCTACCACTGATTTACCCGCTTATAGCGAGTGGGGCTTTAGCCTATCACGCAGTTTACACTTTAAACGTAGCGGCACACAGCTGAACTTACGAGCCGACCTTGTCAATGCTTTTGACCATCGATATGAGGTAATTGCTAAATATCCCATGCCAGGACGGGCTTATAAACTTGAGGCTAACTTTACGTTTTAAACATCATTCAAACTACATTCTATTTACATAATTCTAAAACATATATAACATTATGATGAAACATTTAAAATGGGCAGCTTTGATGCTGTTGGTAGCCGTAGGCTTTACGGCTTGTTCTGAAGACGACCCCACACCTACCCCCACACCTACCCCCGTACGCGGTGAGAGTGGACTCTATGTATTAAACCAAGGCAATAAGTATAGCAACATTGCCAGTTCAATTGATTTCCTTTCGTTGGCCGAAGGTGGTAGCTACGTAAGTGGACTCTTTCAGAGCGTAAACAATCAGGCACTGGGCACTACCGCTCAAAAGCCTATTATTTATGGCTCAAAAATTTATATTCCTATGTTCGACAACAACCTGCTTTGGGTGGCCGATGCTGCGACCATGCGCATTGTGGCACAGGTGCAAACATCACAACCTGAAGCTGTTTGCAGTGCTAATGGTCATGTGTATGTGTCGAATAGCGATGGCTATGTAACACGTGTTGACACTACCAACTTTAGCAGTTCGAAAATTGAAGTAGGCCCTAACCCTTATGGTCTTGCTGCAGCTAATGGCAAACTCTATGTGGCTGTGAGCGACATGAACAATTCTGCCGCTGCTTATGCTAACTCAGCTGTAGCTGTTATTGACTTAGCTACCTTCAGCAAGGTAAAGGACATTAAGGCCGAAGGCTTAACTGATGTGTGGGATGTTACAACGGATGCTTTGGGCAATGTTTATGTTACTACTCCTTACACATCTAACAAGGTATTTAAAATTGCTGCCGCTAACGACGCTATAAGCGAATTCTGCACAGGTACATTTATTGCCACCAATAGTCAACAGCGCACTTCGCGCACACAAGCAAAGGTTGACTACCTATATGTTATCAACGCTATAACTGACTGGAACACGGGTGCCACCACTGTTACATCAGCAGCCTACGATGTTGCTACTGGGGCTGAAGCAACCAATACTCTGTTTGAAACCAGCAATTTGCCAGCATCACCTATAAGCATGGATGTAAACCCTGCCACAGGCGACATTTATGTTTGCTCTGACGAGGGTGCATTTGGTTATGCTAACCCTGGCTACATTAATGTGTACAACGCTAATGGTTCTTTTGTACGCCGCATCAATACGGGGGTTCATCCCTTTGGCGTAGTGTTTAAATAAGCTGTAGCACGCAACTTATTCATTAATAAGGAGCAAGCTATGCACAAAGTTGCAGCTCTAATCATGCTGCACTTCATGCATAGTTTGCTCTTTTTTTATTATTGGTGTCCGCTAAAAAATGGTGTGGATTCATATTGCATTGTAAATCAGTGAATAACGATACTTTTATGGAATAGGGGCTTACCTTTTTCC
>URDV01000129.1 GCA_900546605.1 uncultured Prevotella sp. | reverse complement strand
CTGCGGCTCAGCAATTCAAGCAAGCTTGATTGCATTCGTCTTGCACGATGATTCAGCCCGTTCTTGCTAAATTCGAAACTTGAGAACTCATTTTAAATACCTACTTACTACGGGGTAAAAAATACATAAGGGGTGCAAAATTCATTTTGAAACCCTGCTTAACCTATGCTTTAAAAATGTGGTGAACTGCTGAATGTAGTACGTCAATCTTGCTTAGAATGTAAGAAAGCCTTACCTTTGCACCTAAGTAGTTTTGTTCATAAAGCGGAATTCAAAAAGTATTTGAACACCATTTAAATACTAAAAAATGATGTGTAAAACATCAGATGACATGCAGCTCTCCCCTCTATGAAAAAAACTACATACTCTTGAAACAATCAAAACATAAATAATTAACAACAAGCGTACATCTCAATGAAACAGTACAACTTGGTGAACAACATCCTTGGATGGCTCACCTTCGCTATTGCGGCCTTTACCTACTGTTCAACAGTAGAACCCACCGCAAGCTTTTGGGATTGCCCTGAGTTTATTACCACAGCTTACAAGCTGGAGGTAGGTCACCCACCTGGTGCACCCTTCTTTATGCTCACGGGTAACTTCTTTACGCAGTTCACAAGCGACCCCACAAAGGTAGCACTCTGCGTAAACATAATGTCGGCCTTACTATCGGCCTTGTGTATTTTGTTCCTATTCTGGACCATCACCCACCTGGCTCGTAAACTCATTACCCCCGATGGCAAGGTAACTACACTCACTCAACTCATCACCATTATGGGCTGTGGCTTAACAGGAGCTTTGGTCTATACCTGGAGCGATACCTTTTGGTTTTCGGCAGTTGAAGGTGAAGTTTATGCCTACTCTTCTATGTTCACCGCATTGGTGTTCTGGCTCATATTAAAGTGGGAAGACCATGCTGACGAACCTCATTCCGACCGTTGGTTAGTACTCATATTCTATCTCACAGGTCTGTCAATTGGTGTACACTTGCTCAACTTGTTGTGCTTGCCCGCCATTGCATTGGTTTACTATTACAAGCGTAACCCCAAAGCCAACCTCAAAGGCTCATTGGTAGCCTTAATACTATCTATGTTATTGGTCGCTGCTGTGCTTTATGGCGTAGTGCCAGGCATTGTGAAGGTAGGTGGTTGGTTTGAGTGGTTCTTCACCAACGACCTTGGCATGCCTTTCAACGTAGGTATGATTGTTTACCTCATTGTGCTGGTAGCAGTAGTACTTACAGGCATATGGAGCACCTCCACCACAAATCACACTCGCACCAAACTCTTCTACCTACTCAGCGTAGGCTTGTTAGGTATCCCCTTTATGGGTAAGGGTATGACTTCAGCCGTGTTGGGTGTTGTAGTGCTCATAGCCCTCTACGTAGTACTTGGTTTAAAGGGCAAGGATGGTAACTATGTAGTGCGTAAGCGCTTTATGAACACCTCACTCTTGTGCATGCTGATGTTGATGATAGGTTATTCATCATATGCCATCATCGTAATCCGTTCATCGCAGAACCCCCCGATGGATCAAAATTCACCTGAGGACATCTTTACTTTGGGTTCATACATGGGTCGTGAGCAATATGGCCAAACACCCTTGTTAAAGGGCGAAGCCTTCTGTTCGCAAAGTCAGGCTTACCAAGTAGGTGCCATTGATTATGAAAAGAATAAGCGCACACAACGTGTAGAGAAAGCCAATCCTAATGAGCCCGATCGTTATGAAGAGATTGAAGAAACCTCAGGCATAAAGTATCCAGGTGGTTTGACCATGCTCTTCCCGCGCATTCATAGTGCGGCACACACGCAGCAGTATCAAGACTGGCTGGGTGATGACCTCACTTACACCGATGTTACCTTCAGCGACAAAGATGGCAACGTTTATCCAGGACAAATGCCTACCCAATGGGCCAACATCAAGTTCTTCCTTTCATATCAAGTGAACTTTATGTATTGGCGCTACTTTATGTGGAACTTTGCAGGTCGCCAAAACGACATTCAAGGCAATGGTGAATTGGAGCATGGCAATTGGATTACGGGTATTCCCTTCATTGATAATGCAGTGTATGGCGACCAAAGTTTATTGCCCAAGTCTATTCGCGAAAACAAAGGACACAATGTGTTCTACTGCTTGCCCCTCATATTGGGCTTGATAGGACTCTTCTTCCAATCCTTCAAGGGCGAAATGGGTGTGCGTCAGTTCTGGGTAGTATTCTTCCTCTTCTTCATGACAGGCTTAGCCATTGTGCTCTACTTGAATCAGACCCCCAGTCAGCCACGTGAGCGTGACTATGCCTACGCAGGTTCGTTCTACGCCTTTGCTATATGGATAGGTTTGGGTGTAGCAGCTCTGGCCACATGGATTGAAAAGTTGCTCAAGAACAAACCACAAATAGCCGCAGTTGTGGCAAGCGTTATAGGTGTGCTTGTACCCTTGCAAATGGTAAGTCAGACATGGGACGACCACGATCGTTCAAATCGTTACACCTGCCGCGACTTTGGTGCCAACTACCTAAACACCTTGCCCGACAAGGGTTGTCCTATCATCTTTACCAATGGTGATAACGACACCTTCCCCTTGTGGTATAATCAGGAGGTTGAAGGCACACGCACCGATGCCCGCGTTTGTAACCTCAGCTATTTGCAAACCGACTGGTATACTGATCAAATGCGTCGTCCTGCTTACGACTCAAAGGCATTGCCTATTACGTGGAGCCGTTACTTCTATGTAGATAATGGTAAGCACACCTACTATCCTATTCGTCCTGAGGGTAAAGCAGAGTTGGATGAACTCAAAAAGCAAAATCCCAAGGTCGATCCTTACGAGTTGTCATACATTCTCGACCATTATGCAAAGAAGGCCGAGGGTGGTTATTTCCCCACCGACTCTGTTGTAGTAAGTGTTGACAAGCAAGCCGTTATTGAAAGCGGCATGATGTTGCCATTGGGCAAGGACAGCATACCCGATAAAATGGTTATCTCACTTAAGCAAGCTGCACAGCAACAAGGTGGCTTGTATCGTCAGGACGTAATGATATATGAAATGTTGGCACATGCTAACTGGAAACGTCCTATGTATATGAGTGTAACCCTCGGTCCTGGCAACTATGCAGGACTTGAAAACTATCTGGTGCTCGAAGGTTTGGCTTATCGCATCACCCCGTTCAACTTTGGACAACGTGGCATGATTGATGCTGACTTGATGTTTAAGAACATGATGACACGCTTCAAGTATGGCAACATTGCAGCTAAAGGCATCTATATGGACGAAACAACAGGACGTATGTGCGAAACACATCGCCGTATGTTTATGATGTTGGCCGACAATTTGATTCGTCGTGGCGACAAAGCCAAGGCATTGCAAGTGCTGCAAAAGTGCAAGCAAGTTATTCCAGGCTACACCGTTCCTTACGATGATGACGATTCGCAATTGGCAAGTTTGTGGGTAGATGCAGGCAACAAGCAAGAAGCCGCCCGCGTGGCTAAGGATGTGCTTGACTATGACATACAATATATGCGTTATATCAACTCGTTGGGTCAAGACCATGTCAATACTTATGGCCGCACTTGTTACTTTATGTTGAGTAGCATGATTGAGGCTAACCAAGCATTGCATGCAGCTAATCCCACAGAGAGCAATAAGTATGAAATGATGATAAAGCAAATGTCAAGTACACCTGCATTCCAATTGGGCATGCAGATTTATCAACAACAAATGCAAGGTGCACAGCAATAAGGCTTGTGCAATAAATTAAGTCGGGAGTTTTGCGTTATTAGGTTATAATGCTACCTTTGCAACATACAAAGGGGCATTCATAACTCAGTAATCGCAAAACTCCCGACTCTTTTTTGTGAGGGTAGGGTAGTGTGCAGTTGTGCTTATGTTTATTTGTGCTATGTAGGTGGTAATAGACCCATGTTACGTTTTAAACCACGTCTCTTTTGTAAATCCAACCTTTTCGTTAAGCCAAATGAGCAAAAGAAAGCTTGCTTTCATTTTGCCATGGCGAGAAAAGGTGCGCGAAAGCGAACCTTTTTTTATCTCAACCAACAAACGCTTCAGTATAGTTATGATAATAGAACAGCCTGCTTGCTTTTTGCGTTGGCTCTATCCACGCGCACTGTGGCGAATGAATCCTCAAGAACGAGCAGTGTACCTTACCTTTGACGATGGTCCTATACCAGAGGTAACACCTTGGGTGCTCGATGTGCTCGACCATTATGGCATCAAAGCCACCTTCTTTATGGTAGGCGACAACATACGCAAACACCCTAAAGAGTTTGAAATGGTAAAGAGCCGAGGCCATCGCTTGGGTAATCACACCTACAATCACATAGGAGGATTGAAGCATGGCATACGTTCGTACATACGCAATGTAGACAAAGCCAATGAATATTTGCACACCGACTTGTTTCGTCCACCACATGGCTGGATGAAGTGGGATCAGTATATAATGGTAATGCTTCGTTATCGTGTAGTGATGTGGGATCTCGTAACACGTGATTATTCAGCTCGTCTAAATGGTCGCGATGTGTTGCTCAATGTGCGTCGCTATGCACGTAATGGTAGCATCATTACCTTTCACGACTCACTCAAGAGTCAAGACAAATTGCTTTATGCCTTGCCTCGCGCCATAGAGTGGCTATTGTCGCAAGGTTATACGTTTAAGGTTTTTGATTGATGTTACCTAAGTTCACAGGTTACGAGGTAAACATCTCCTTTAATACCGCCAACGAATTTAGTTCAGGAAAGTTGGGCACATGAAGTCTATAGTATAGGTTAATGTACTCCAATAGGCGCGATCGTTCTTTGCCTGCAAACTTAAAAAAGCGCATAGAGTCATAGCGCATGCGCATGAGCTTAGGCACCAATGCCGCATCTTCTGGTCTTAGAAAGTCGGGGTGGGGTGGTTGCTGACGTACAAAGCAAGCCGCACGCAAGTCAAAGTAGTCACCTTGCTGCGCATCCTCAACATTAGGCATAAAACCTAAAAAGTGAGTCAGACGTAACAAAAACACCAAATGAAAGTTGGCATATCCCTGCTCGCAAGTGTCTAACCATTCAATTGACTGCTCCACATATTTATATATTAGTCCTGCGTCAGGCTCATGTCGCACCGAGTAGTGCAATGTTTCGGCCAAGAACAAAGCAATGCACGACTTCATGGGTTCAAAGGGTAATGAAGAAAAACCAATGCCAACTTGAACCGTCTTAGGGCGTTGCAAGTTTTTTTTGTTTCTGTCGTCCCACTCCACATCTAATATAGCTAAGGGTTGAAACAAAGCATGACGCACAGCCGCACGTTTGCTACGGCTGATGCGTACCATCATGCTCACACATCCCGCCTGCTCGGTTAGTAAGTCAACAATCAACTGCTCGTCGTTGTAACGTGTAATATGTAATACAATGGCTCTCGATTTCATATTTATATTGTTTGTTGCAAAAGTAGTCCTTTTTACTTTTAATGCCACATAAAAGTATTCTAATTTACCTAAAAACAAGGAAAATGCATTTTTTTTCAAAAAAAGGTGGCGTAAGTCTTGGTTGGTATGAAAATATACACTACCTTTGCACTCGCAAATGAGAAACAAAGCAACACTGCTAAGTCAGCAAGCTAAAATTTAACTCACGAGCGATGGTCCCTTCGTCTATCGGTTAGGACGAGAGATTTTCATTCTCTAAAGAGGAGTTCGACTCTCCTAGGGACTACTAATAAAAAAGAAGAAATAACAAATGGCAAATCACAAATCATCTGTAAAAAGAATTCGTCAGACGGCGTCTCGCAGACTGCACAACAGATATTACGCTAAGACAATGCGTAATGCAGTACGTAAGCTCCGCGCTACGACTGACAAAGCAGCTGCCACCGAACTTCTGCCGAAGGTTCAGAAGATGTTGGATAAGCTTGCTAAAAACAATATCATTCACAAGAATAAAGCAGCTAACATTAAGAGTGGTGTGATGAATCACATCAACAAGCTCGCTTAATTCGAGTTTTTGGTTCATAAGGTAAAAGGTTTAGTCCTCTACTAAAGTCTATCTTTGGTAGAGGATTTTTTTGTATATACATTTGTGTTCAAGTGTCATTGAGCACTATACTCAAGTGCCATTGAGTACTATACTCAAGTGCCGTTGAGTACTATACTCAAGTGCCATTGAGTACTATACTCAAGTGCCATTGAGTACTATGCTCAAGTGCCATTGAGTACTATGCTCAAGTGCCATTGAGTACTATACTCAAGTGCCATTGAGTACTATACTCAAGTGCCATTGAGTACTATACTCCTTTTGCCAAGTACATACATCTGTCTTTTCCTGATTTTGCTTGACACTTTTCGGTGATATAAACTGTAATAATTGA
>URDV01000128.1 GCA_900546605.1 uncultured Prevotella sp. | reverse complement strand
CGATCTATAACTAAAAAAGTGCAACACCCCTTTTATAGGATGTTGCACTTTTTAAATATGTACGAATAGAAATAGAGTCTAATTATTCTTGAGAGTCAAGAGTAAAGGTGTCGTAATTACTACCAAAGCCACCCACACCAGGAATGGTGTAAGAGATGCCAAAGCTAAACACGCCATCTTCATACTTCATGCCTGCGCCAGAGGGAGAACCAAACACATTGCCTTGATCTTGATAAGCATAACCCGTGTCAAACTTAGTGTCAGATGACATCGAAACAGCACCTGTACGCTTGTTCCAATTAAACACAACATATTGACCATCAATGGCTGAACCGCCAAACATAAGTGGGAACCATGACATGTCAATACGATACTCACCACGGCAAGCAGAGTATTCAAGCGTACGGCCTGAAGCACCACCCTGAAAGAGCCATGTGTAATATGTACCTGTGCCTACTTGCGCCCAGTCGTTAACATACTCAACAGGCACATGGAGTGAGTTGTACACCGTTCCATCAATGGTAGTCTGCATCTGACGATTGGCATTCATAGCAAAGTTGTACACCTTGCCTGAAGTGCGCGTGCATGAACCAGCCTTACCATCGAAGGTGTAATTGCACTCATCAACGACCTCACCATTTTGAGTGAAAACAGCCTTACCATTGTTGTAGAACGAAACGTCCTCGCCATTGCCAATGCTCCATTGACCCAGCACTGAGATGGTATCTGTTTTAACTGCTGCAAAACGATCCTTTTCAGTATACTTGCCTTTGTTAGCGGTATAGATGTTTACAATCTGCTTTGTTTTGTCGTTTGAAGTAGCAAGAGTAACACGTGCGGGGGTACCATACATGCTCTCAGCATACTCAACATTTGTAACACCCGTTTTGGCATCATACTTTACCTTACCAGCACTCAACACATTTGAGAGTTCGGTTACGGGGTTGAAAATAGAAACGTCAGCCAATGTATCACCCTGTTCGTCAACATACAAGTTTATCACGTATGAGGGGTCAGTAGCGGGTGTGTACTCACGGCTCCAACTACTGAGTTCGAGCTTGTCAGCATAGGTGATTGTTGCTCCATCCTCGTCAAAGTCGTTGTTACACGAAACGAGACTCAAGCCCACCAAAGCTGTTGCTGCCAAAGCCTTGATATTTAGTTTCATTGTGATGTATCTTTTTAAAAGAGATAATAAATGCGTGTGTGTGGCACACACAACCTATGTGACAAGCACAAATAAAAAGGGTGTGCACACACAACACAATAAAAATTAGTTTTCGCGTTTCCAGTTACGCTCAATATTGCTATTAGCTTGCAACTCTTGTGAAGGAATCTCCCATACCCAACGTTGATTGTCGGGTTGGATAGCAAAGTTGGTTACAGGACAAATGTTGCTGAACGAACCTGCTTCAAGTTCCTGCGGAGCCATACGAGTAAAGCCGTCACCCCAACGCTTCAAGTTGTCAAGGCGGAAGTTTTCACCTACAAATTCACGTGTCCACTCATCCTTTATCATGCTAAAGAGAGGAGCACCTGTGGGCAAGGTGGTGTTCAAACCACGAGCTGCACGCAAGGTCTTAAGGTAATCACCATCGGTACCATTGAGTTTGTACGAAGCCTCAGCAGCAATCAAGTAGAGTTCTGCTACACGGAAAGGCTTAGGCATGTTGTAGAACACAGTACCATCAGATCCCTTCTTCAAACTGGCATTGCCAGGGAACTTTTTGAGTACAACACCCTCAGTAATGATATCACCACATGAAATTTTTACGGGGTTATTGTAATCAGGTTCACCATTCTCGTCATCATTGTAAGCTCTGAAGAAGTCCATCAAGCGAATGTCATCAACATCGTAGAGGTCAATCAAGCCCTGTGTTGGAATGTAGTTAGGATTCCAATAACCAGTAGCATCGCTATATGACTCATACTGACCATAGAAGCTACCACGATCATCAGGTGTCATTTGTGGTTCGTAAATCAACTCTACACCAAAGTCTGAAATATCATTCTTCCACATTTCAGCATACTTGTCAGCATCGGTTGTGAGTGAATAACGTGACAACAAATCAGACACACTGTCGAGTGCTGCTTGATACTTACCCATACGCAAAAGCACACGTGCTTCAAGGGCTTCAGCTACGTTGGCCGAGAGGGTGGCATAATCAGTGTTATCGTAGTCATTCATTAACTGACGTGCTTGCTGCAAGTCGTTCATGATGAACTGATAAGTGTCATAAAGTGTAGCACGAGCTGGTTTTTTGTTTACATCCACCTCAGTGAGCAAAGGCAGACCTGCTACATTTTTAGCATTTTCATCGTCAACATACTCCTTGCAATAACGTGGAGCCATGTTTGACAAGGCATAAGCACGCAACAAAAGGGCATTGCCCTTGTAGTGGTCAAGTATCTTTTGTTCGTTTTCGCCATCAACCTTTACCTTGCTGATGTTGTTAATTACGTTGTTGGCATTAGCAATAGCTGTGTAGCTACCACTCCAAAGGCCATCGCCATCAAACTGTGCGTTGGTGTAAGTCCAGCTATATACCTGATTATAGTCTATAGCCGTGTTACGCAAGTCGAACAAGTCGGCCTGAACTTCAGACACCGATGTAGCACCATCTGAAAGACTGCGAAAGTAAGCCAAAATGCCGTTGTTAAAGTTGTCGGCATCTGACATTTTCTGCCACGCTTGCTCGGTAACCAGTGCTGTATCAGGATACTGGTCGAGTTCGCACGAGGTAAGCACAGGAGCAACCAAGGCTGAGCACATGACAGCTTTCAATATATATTTGTTCATATTGTTATCTGTATTCGTTAAATGAGTTGTTGGGTGCAACGGGTTGCCTATTGTGGCAACTCACACCCCATAACTTATTAAACTCTTATTAAACTTAGCTTTAGAATGTAACTTCAACACCTAATGTGTAGTTACGTGTAGCAGGATAAGCACCCAACGAAACGTTGCGATCGTACTCAGGGTCAGCACCACGATACTTAGTTACAGTAAAGAGGTTACGTGCAACAAAGCTGAAGCGAACATTCTCAAAGAAATGAGTTGCCTCCATCCATGACTTAGGTAAGTCGTATGAAAGGCTGAGGTTCTTTAAGCGCATGTATGAAGAGTTTTCAAGCACGTGTGTATCGAACTGTGTTTCATACTGGAAGCCAGGAAGGTCGCTAATATCGCCTGGCTTTTTCCAAATGTGGAGCATATCCTTGTTTTGGTTGAAACCATTCTGAGCATTACCCGATGAAGCTGCGAAGAGGTATTCGTTGTTCACCATGTACTTGCCTAATACGAAGCTGAAGTCGGCACTAAGAGTCAAGCCCTTCCAACCAGCACTAAAGCCAAAGCCACCATTGTGAGGTGCTACGTATGACTTGCCCGTGTTCTGATAAAGGTCATCGCTGAATTCCTTTGTCATAGTTTCGGGGTTGTACTCATGCTGTACACCACCCTTGTAGCCTACCTTGTACCACATGGGGGCACCATCTTGCTTATCAACACCTGCATAAATAGGCATGTAGTAAGTCAAGCCTTCACCTACAGTGTAGCTCAACAATTTGCCGAGCATAGGCCATTTTTGTAAATCGTAGAAGAGTTTGTCAATCTTATTCTTGTTGAATGAATAATTGGCATAGATGTTGAAGAAAGCATCACGTGTACGAATTACATCGTAGCTTAATTCTAATTCAACACCACGGTTACTCATTTCGCCCACGTTCATGGTTTGTTTTGAGAAACCAGTAGTGTAAGCCAAGGGCACATCCATCAACATGTCAAGCGTCTTACGCCTATAAGCATTGAAATCAATGGTTACGCGGTCAAAGAGACGAGCAGTAAGACCAAAGTTAAACTGCACTTGCTTTTCCCAACCTAACTCATCATTGGCGGGCTGATTCAACACCCAAGCTGAATTGCCATTGTATTGTGCAGTTCCTACCAAGCCAAGGCTATTGTAGTCACCAATTTCAGAGTTACCCGTAGTACCGATGCTGGCTTTGAGGCTCAAGTCGGTCAACCAACTCTTAGTTGACTCCATAAACTTCTCGCCCGATACACGCCACATGGCACCACCACTTAGGAAGTTGGCCGAACGATTCTTCTTACCGAAACGTGAACTTTGGTCGTTACGAATGGTAAAGTTGAAGAAGTACTTGTTCATCAGTGCATAATCGACACGGCCGAAGAAACTTAAGTACTCATATTTGTAACGGCTATAAGAGGGTTTGTTGTAGTCTGTTACACTACCCAAGTTGGCCAAGCGGTCGTCAGTAATGCCCGAGCCGCTGGTGCCAAAGCCATGGCCATCGGCTTTGATACCTTCTTGACCAGCCAAAAGGGTAATGGCATGGTTATCGCCAATGTTGAACTTATACTCTACGGTATTCGTAATAGTCCACATTGAGTTACGCTGATGTGTCTCAGTTGCTTCGCCCGATGTAGCATTAGGTAACGCTGTTGACACCGAAGCAGTTTGGCGAGTATCATCAGCATAAAGGCCTAATTGTGACTTGATGGTCAAGCCCTTAACAGGAGTGATTTGTGCATAAGCCACACCATTGTAAACAATGTCGTTATTTGTAAGAGGTTGCAATGATGTGAGCCAAAGCGTATTATAAAGTCCAGAAGGTGCATACAAGTAGGTGTGTTCAGCCTTTGCGGTTTCATCAAATGGATCCCAATAAGCAGGGAACATATATGAAGCTGTGTTGCTGTTCGACACATACGTACCACGACTGGCTAAGGTGTAACCATCGCTCAAGCGGTCGGTGTAAGCAATGTTCTGCTTAATGCCGAAGCCTAACCAATCCTTGGGTTTTGTTTCAAGGTTGGTGCGTAAAGTGAAGCGCTTAAAGTAACCAGTTTTGGTCAAGTTATTCTGCTTCATGTATGATGATGACACATAGTAAGTAGTGTTATCCGAGCCACCACGAATGCTAAAGTCGGTGCTATGCATAGGGGCAGCATTGTCAAAGAAGTACTTCTGCCAGTTTGTGTTGGCGCCATGTGCCTTATAGGTTTGATATTGGGTACTTGTAATCAAGCCATTCTCCAACTGGAACTGAAGCAACTCGCTTGCGTTCATTGGGTTACCAATCTGGTTGGCCAATTGGCTCCAACCTACCTTTTGGCTGATTGAGATTTGAGCCTTTTCGCCTGAACGGCCTTTTTTTGTTGCAATGTAAATTACACCATTGGCAGCACGCGAACCATAGATAGAGGTAGCCGAAGCATCCTTCAAGGTTGTAATGCTCTCAATATCCTTGTCGTTCAACATGTTGAACATTTCTGGGTCGGCTGGTGAACCATCAATCACAATCAAGGGATAGCTGCTGGCACCCAATGAACCCATACCACGCAATTGGATGTTCGTTTGTCCTAATGCACCAGCATCACCTGACATAGATGAAATGCTCAAACCAGCGACTTTTCCTTGCAAAGCATCGGCAATATCATTTGAAGGCTTGTCAGAAACGACTTCGCTGCCCACTTTCTTTACCGAACCTACTACAGTACCTACTTTTTGAGCAGTACCATAACCAATTACAACGGCCTCGCCCAATTCATTATCCTTGAGCACTACCTGTACATTGCCAGCCACATTAACTGTTGAAGGCTGCATACCAATGTATGAAACCGTAAGTTTCTTTGCCGAAGCCGGAACGTTCTTCAACTTAAAGTTACCGTTGGCATCAGTTGTTGTGATTACCTTGGTGCCAGGCACACGTACGGTTGCACCCATCACAGGTTCACCATGCGTGTCGGTCACACGGCCGCTCACAAGTTTCTGTGCCGAAGCCGTAGCTGCGGTCAATAGCAGACCGGCTCCCAAGAGCACTAACTTTTTGTTCATATTGATAACCATTTAATTAAACATTTGCTATTTTTAATTATTACGCATGTGTGCTTTTACACGACTCTTTGCCATGCCATTGAGTATAAACGCGAATGCACACCTATAATTATTATATTAAGGTGTGTATGAATGGCTTTACGTTTTTTGTGTTGTTGGCAATAGTTTAGCCTAAATTATAAGGGCATTTCCATGCGGTTTCATTGGCTTTTAAATACACCTGTTAACATCATCAAGCACAACATTGGTGTGTACTTCGTTGATTTTGGTTGAAAAGTATACAGGCTTTAAGCACATTTTAATTGCTGCAAAAATAGATGATAATTTTTTTTTAGCAAAACATTTACATCTTTTTGTTGTAAAAAACAAATATTTTAGTACATAATGTAGCATTTTGTTAGCTTCAATTCGCGCAAAAAGCTTTTTTGCAATGCAACGCTTCTTTGATAATATACAAAGAAAAAAATAACGATTTAAAAAATATGCACATCTTAACCCGATGGCGGAATTTCAGGTTAACGGGTTAACAAGTTGACAGGTTAACAAGTAAGTATG
>URDV01000127.1 GCA_900546605.1 uncultured Prevotella sp. | reverse complement strand
TAACGGATTGACGGGTTGACGGGTTAACGGGTTGACAGGTAAGTTTGCCATATGTAGAGCAAAACAATCGAAAAATGCTTGTTATTTATTGCAGCAATACTTGACTAAGTGTTGCTGCAATACTTTTAGAAACTATTGCAACAACTCATTCAATCTTTTTGCCTATCTTTGCAAAAATGCCTCTTGATAAATGCTTGTGTAGCTCAATAATATGTAAAACGATGAAACCAAACTTCATAGCTATTGGCTACAGCAAGCATAACCATCAGAGGGGCATATCAATAAAACAAAGTTTGAAATAAAAAACGTGATATATGAAGAAAATATTTTTATCACTCCTTTTGCTCTTTACGGGCATAACTGCGGCTAATGCCCAGTTTGCTAAGGGAACTAAATATGTAGGGGCTTCCATTTCAGGCATAGGACTATCATATAGTTCAAGTCAAAAGTTCCGTTTCGGATTGGACGCAACAGCAGGTTATTTTATGGCTGATTGTTTAATGTTGCGCGGTAACATAACCTACGATCATACCAAGGAAATTAATGATGTGGCTGTGGGTGCAGGAGCACGTTACTACTTTGACCAATGTGGTGTGTACCTGGGTGCAGGTGCCGAATATGTACACTACACGCCTTCGTCAAACGATGTGCGCATACCTATTGAAGTGGGCTATGCATTCTTTGTTAACCGCTACATCACCATAGAGCCTTCGCTTTACTATAAAATGTCGCTCGACTCTTTCTCTGAAAAGAGTGAGGTAGGTGCACGCATAGGTTTGGGTTTCTACTTTTAAGCTACTTACATAATGACAGATATTTCGACTCTTGGTGAGTTTGGGCTGATTGACCGCCTGACTGAAGGATTAGAACTTAAAAATGCTTCCACCCTTCGTGGTGTAGGTGATGACTGTGCTGTGCTGCAGTATAGCTCAGATGCAGCCGACCCTCGACGTGTATTGGTTACAACCGACATGTTGATGGAGGGCATACACTTTGACCTCACTTACACTCCGCTCAAACATTTAGGCTATAAGGCAGCTATGGTAAATCTATCAGATGTGTATGCCATGAACGGAACTCCTCGCCAACTATTAGTAAGTCTTGCTGTGGGACGTCGCTTTAAGGTGGAACATTTGGATGATTTGTATGCAGGCATACGCTTGGCTTGCGAGCGTCATGGTGTAGACATTGTAGGTGGCGACACTACCACATCACTCACGGGATTGGCCATTAGCATTACATGCATAGGCGAGGCTAATGCTGAAGACATAGTGTATCGCTCTGGAGCTAAGGACACCGACCTGTTATGTGTGAGTGGTAACTTGGGAGCTGCCTACATGGGGCTACAACTGATGGAACGTGAAAAACGGGTGTTTGAATCGCAAAAGGCGACTCCCGAAACGGCTGCACAGCCTGACTTTGCTGGTCGTGAATACTTGATAGAGCGTTTGCTCAAGCCTGAAGCTCGTCGCGATGTAATAACGCATTTGCGCAAAGCAGGCATACGTCCTACCTCAATGATGGACATTAGTGACGGACTTTCGTCTGAGGCTATGCACATTTGTAAACAGAGTAAAGTGGGGTGTCGCATTTACGAAGAGCGCATACCTATTGACTACCAAACGGCTGTTACGGCTGAAGAGTTTAACATGAATGTTTACACTGCTGCACTAAATGGGGGTGAGGATTATGAATTGCTCTTTACCGTTCCGCTCACTGACCATGAGCGAGTGTCGCAAGTTGAAAACGTAAAAGTCATAGGGCACATCACTCGTGCCGAGTTAGGGCAAAAGCTCATTACACGTGATGGTAATGAGTTTGATCTGAAAGCACAAGGATGGAATCCTATGCAAAATTAAAAAAGTACATATATAATAATAGGAACGTGCGTACCTATAATAGAAGTATAAAGCAATGAAAAAATTTATCTATATTATTCCTGCTGCCATGTTATTGTTAGCCTCATGTGCAGCCAGCAAGTCTGCTTACACAGTGAGTGGTGAGTGGAGTGTGACAAACATTAACGGACGTAGCATCACACCGAGTAGCGAAACTCCCTTCTTAGGTTTTGACACCAGCAAGGGCAACATTTATGGCTATACGGGTTGCAACCGACTAACAGGTAGTATTGACCTAAAGCGTTTTGCTAATGGTAAACCCGATTTTTCACACATGGGCATGACACGAATGCTATGTCCAGACGATACTTATGAGCGTGAATTTATAGACGCACTGAACAAGGTGAAAACTTCTGAGGTGAATGGCAACACCATGTTGTTGAAGGACGCTGAAGGTAAAGTTGTACTCACACTTCAGAAAAAGTAATATAACAAGACGGAAAGTAGGGAGGAGCTACACTCCTTTACCTTTTGACCATACACATTACTCCCTCTCAATATTATAACTATTCCCCTATGGCCACTGTTGACGACAAGAAAATTATATTCTCGATGGTCGGTTTGTCAAAGACCATCAAACAAAACAATAAGCAGGTTCTTAAAAACATCTACTTGAGTTTCTTTTATGGTGCAAAAATCGGTATCATTGGTTTGAATGGTGCTGGTAAGTCAACACTCATGAAGATTATTGCCGGACTTGACAATGACTATCAAGGCGAAGTGGTATTTTCGCCAGGATACACTGTGGGTTACTTACCACAGGACCCTCAATTGGACGACCAAAAGACGGTAAAAGAAATTGTGCAAGAAGGTGTACAAAACGTGGTAGATGCCTTAGCCGAATATGAAGAGATAAATCAAAAGTTTGGTTTGCCCGAGTATTATGAAAACGAGGACAAAATGAACGAACTTTTTGCACGACAAGGTGAGTTGCAAGACATATTAGATGCCACTGATGCATGGAATCTTGACAGCCGATTAGAACGTGCCATGGATGCATTGCGTCTGCCGCCTGCCGACCAAAAGGCTGAACACCTTTCGGGGGGTGAGCGCCGTCGTGTGGCATTGTGCCGCTTGTTGTTGCAAAAGCCTGATGTGTTGTTGCTCGATGAGCCAACTAACCACTTGGATGCTGAAAGTATTGACTGGTTAGAGCAACACTTAAATCAGTATGAGGGAACAGTGATTGCTGTAACACACGACCGCTATTTCTTAGATGATGTGGCGGGGTGGATTCTTGAACTTGATCGTGGTGAAGGCATACCTTGGAAGGGTAACTACTCTTCATGGCTCGAACAAAAGAGCAAGCGTATGGAACAAGAAGAGAAAGTGGCCAGCAAACGACGCAAAACACTTGAACGTGAGTTAGAGTGGGTGCGCATGGCACCTAAGGCACGTCAAGCAAAGGGTAAAGCACGTTTGAACTCGTACGACAAGTTGCTGAGCGAGGATCAAAAGGAAAAGGAACAGAAGTTAGAAATATTTATTCCTAATGGACCACGATTGGGTAATAAGGTGATTGAAGCACATGGTGTGTCAAAGGCTTTTGGTGACAAAGTTCTTTATAAAAATCTTGACTTCACCCTTCCCCCCGCAGGCATAGTAGGTGTTATTGGTCCGAATGGTGTGGGTAAAACAACCTTGTTCCGCTTGATTATGGGACTTGACAAACCTGATGCTGGAACTTTTGAAATGGGTGAAACTGTTAAGTTAGCTTATGTTGACCAACAACACACCGACATTGACCCAGAAAAGTCAGTGTATGAAGTAATTAGCGGAGGTAGTGAACTGATGCGAATGGGCGGACGCGACATTAATGCACGTGCCTATTTGAGCCGTTTTAACTTTGCTGGTGCTGACCAAGAGAAAAAGTGTGGCGTGCTTTCAGGTGGCGAGCGTAACCGCTTGCAACTGGCTTTAGCTTTGAAGCAAGAGGGTAACGTGTTGCTACTCGACGAGCCTACCAATGATATTGACGTGAACACATTGCGAGCTTTAGAGGAAGGCTTAGAAGCTTTTGCAGGTTGCGCTGTTGTTATTAGTCACGACCGTTGGTTCCTTGACCGCATTTGTACCCATATATTAGCCTTTGAGGGCGATGGCAATGTATTCTTCTTTGAAGGTTCATACACCGACTATGAAGTGAACAAAGCCAAACGTTTAGGGCTTGAAGAGCCTAAACGCATTCGCTATCGCAAGCTTGATAATTAATTATAGTGATTGACTGAGGGGGTGTCAAAATGTCAACGAATCTTCTGTGGCATATTGACACATCCTCAGTCTTTTTATGTTCATTACAATGAAACATTATACGTGGCTAACGCTTGCGTTTACGAGTCTGTTGGCACAAGCACAAATTACACCCCGTGCTGATTTGCAGCAACAAATGCAAAAGGAGGAAACTGCTTTTTTGAAAGCTATGCTGCCAGGGTTGCAACACAAGCAAATGATAGCTGTTAGGCAAGCCATGCAAGGCAACGATGCTGCTTTGTCGCAAATTCGTGCCAGTCGTAATGTGGCTCCCATATTGCCTTCAGACATAAAGTCAACTCCCTTAACCCCCACGTTAACCTTGTTTCAGTCAGCAGAACCCAAACAAGGACTGCGCCCCGTGTTACTTTATTTGCATGGTGGTGGGTGGTGTTTGGGTAGTATCAACAGTTGTGCACGCTTTTGTGCTGCTGTGGCGAAAAAGGCCAATTGCTATGTTGTGGCACTTAACTATCGTTTAGCTCCTCAACATTCCTATCCCGCTCCGTTAGACGATTGCCGCATGGCATTTAAATATTTAAAGCAACATGCGGGCATCTTTGGAGGCGATACTACACGCATCAGCATAGGGGGGGATAGTGCAGGAGGCAACTTAGCAATAGCCACTGCAATGACAGAACCTTCAACACACAGCATAGTACCCATTTATCCAGTTACCGAACTCTTTACGCGTAGCACCCCATCATGGCAGAGCTATGCTAAGGGCTATGGCAATGATGCCGAACTGCTTGAAGCCTTTAATGAAGCTTATGCTGCTGGGCAGCAACAGCATTCGTTAGTGTCGGTGTCGCTTGCCACTGACGAGCAATTGCAGCAATTGCCGCCCGTGTTATTGTTATCAGCAGGGCACGATATATTGTATGACCAAACGTCAGCGTGGGCTAAGCGGTTGCTTGAATTAAAGCATCCACTACAATACCATGTGTTCCCCACAGCTACCCATTTGTTTATAACAGTGCCAGGGCAACCTACAGCCTTTAGTGAAGCAGTGAAGTTGACAGCCGATTTTTTACAACACTGACTCCTTTGTGTTGCTCATTCACTACCCCCAACCCTATGACACCATGTACGACTTTGAAGTAACCATTATCCTACCTATATATAATGTAGCCCCCTACATTATAGCCTGCTTACAATCTATAGTAAACCAAACGTATCAAAAAAACATAGAGTGCTTATTGGTGGATGATTGTGGCACCGATGAAAGCATGACGCTTGCAACATCGTTTGTAAAAAACTATCGTGGTTCCGTACATTTTAGTATATTGCGTCATAAGCGGAACCGAGGACTATCAGCAGCGCGCAACACAGGGTTGCAAGCAGCTAAGGGATGCTATGTGTACTTTTTAGATAGTGACGACGAGTTAATGCCTGATTGCTTGACACGCTTAACAGCTTGTTTGTCAGCGCACCATTACGACTTTGTTATTGGTGGAATGCAATTAATGGGCAACCGGACGCAAACTTCGCCCTTAACATTGCCACACGGCACCGCGCTCATGAGCAACCCACACATTCGGCAGGCTTACTTTCAGCAGCAATGGTACACCATGGCTTGTGGCAAGTTGTGCAAACGTAGCTTTTTGCTCAGTCACCAATTATGGTTTAAAGAGGGACTATTACATGAGGATGAGTTGTGGAGCTTTCAGTTAGCATGCACAGCCAGCAGCATGTGTGTGGTGCAGCAAAGCACCTATTTATACAAGGTACGCGAAGATTCCATTACCACTCATGGCGTAGCACCCATCAAGCATGCAAGGGCTTGGGCCGAAATAGTAACTGAAATGGTTCGTTATAGTTGTCAGCACAACTTGTTAACAACAGATGTGGTACAATTTATTCTTGACGAAGCCTATAGCATGTGGCGCTTATTCTGTTGGGTCGGACTTGACACCAATGATAGGAGAACCTTCACGTTGCAATGTCGTCAAGCTTTATCGCACATACCCTTTAGTCTACGTTTGCGCGTAGCAACATCTGGCCTACGACCGCTCATTCGTTATGCTAACACACTTATGCCAACCTGCTTTGCCGATAGTTATTATCGCCTTTTGCAACTGAACAAAAAAGGATAGAGCAATGGGTGATGTCGTTCAGAAATAGTTACTTTTTCGCTTTTATGCGTTAAATTAGCTTATAGTAAAGTGTAAAGTAAACCTTTTACTTTTGCGTTTAGCAAAATAATTCTACTTTCGCATAGAAAGAACCCGTTGGCGGAATTGTTGGTTAACGGGTTAACAAGTTGACAGGTTAACAAGTA
>URDV01000126.1 GCA_900546605.1 uncultured Prevotella sp. | reverse complement strand
AATAAAAATAAAAGTCTTTCAGCCTTTTATTTTGTATTGCGCTCGGTTTGCACTATCTTTGCAACAGAAAACATAACTATTCCGTATGCAACAGAAAATCATTATTCTCGATTTCGGATCGCAAACAACGCAACTTATTGGTCGTCGTTTGCGCGAACTCGACACGTTTTGCGAAATTCTGCCTTACAACAAATTTCCTCATGACGATGAGTCAGTTATTGGTGTAATCCTTTCAGGTTCTCCTTATAGTGTTTATGACCCAGAAGCTTTTAAGGTTGATTTGAGCAACATTCGTGGCAAATATCCTATTCTTGGCATTTGTTATGGAGCGCAATATATGGCTCAACTCTATGGCGGAAAGGTAGAACCTGCTGGGAGTCGTGAGTATGGTCGTGCCAACCTCGAAACCTTTGAACACGACAATCCTTTGTTCAAGGGATTTGATGAAAACTCACAAGTGTGGATGAGCCATGGCGATACTATAACAGCTATACCGCAAGGCTTTCATTGTATTGCTTCAACGTCAAAGGTAAAGTTTGCTGCTTATCAAGCTGATGACGAAAAACTATGGGGTGTGCAATTCCACCCAGAGGTGTTCCACTCATTGCAAGGTACGCAATTGCTCAAGAATTTTGTGGTTGACATTTGTGGTAGCCGACAAGATTGGAGTCCAGCATCATTTGTTGACACTACTGTGGCCGAATTGAAAGCCCAATTGGGTGATGATAAAGTAATACTTGGACTTTCGGGAGGTGTTGATAGTTCTGTTGCAGCCGTATTGCTCAATAAAGCAATTGGCAAAAACCTTACTTGTATCTTTGTTGATCATGGCATGTTGCGTAAGAACGAGTTCCGTGATGTAATGAACGATTACAAATGCTTAGGACTTAACGTAATTGGTGTAGATGCCAGTGAAAAGTTCTTTAGCGACTTGGCTGGTGTGACTGACCCTGAGCAGAAACGCAAAATTATAGGTCGCGACTTTGTTGAGGTATTCAATGCTGAGGCTAAAAAGCAAACAGGCGCAAAGTGGTTGGCACAAGGCACCATCTATCCTGATCGTATAGAATCGCTCAATATTACGGGTAAGGTAATAAAAAGTCACCATAATGTAGGTGGATTGCCTAAAGAGATGAATTTGCAACTTTGCGAACCTTTAAAGTGGCTGTTTAAGGATGAAGTACGCCGTGTAGGACGTTCAATGGGCATGCCCGAGCATCTTATTACGCGTCATCCATTCCCAGGTCCAGGCTTAGCTGTGCGCATATTGGGCGACATTACTCCCGAAAAGGTACGCATATTGCAAGACGCTGATGATATTTACATACGTGGCTTGCGCGACTATAAAGTTAAACTATCGGGTGACGAAGCTCGCCGTGTGTTAGCAGCAGGTGTGCCTGCTGATATGAAAAATGGTGAGATTGAAGTAAGCCTTTATGACCAGATATGGCAAGCAGGAACTGTGTTGCTATCAACTGTTCGCTCGGTTGGTGTAATGGGGGATGAGCGTACTTACGAACACCCTGTTGCCTTGCGTGCTGTTACCAGTACTGATGCTATGACTGCTGACTGGGCGCATTTGCCTTATGATTTTATGGCAAAGGTTTCAAATGATATTATCAATCATGTGAAGGGGGTGAACCGCGTTTGCTACGACATCTCTTCAAAACCACCCTCAACAATTGAGTGGGAATAATCGGAATGCCGATACTTAAGAATTTGATATAAACGAAGAATGAGGTAAGATTCAAATAAAGAGTCTTATCTCATTCTTCGTTTTTGTAGATGGGGGCTTTATATGATTGGAGGTATGAAGAAGGGTGTTGATATTTTAATAATTCGTAATAGATAATGACCTACTCTATGTGTTGTAGAACATGTTTGATACTTTAAGTGCTCAAATAATACTGAATTTAATATATTTATGTGTATTTTTGTGGTTGAATGAAACGAATGTAAATGGAATGAAATATAGTTAACGTGTTGGCGAAATTAGTAAACAAGTTAACAGGTTAATGGGTAAAAGGTTTGTTTGCCATTTTTTTGCCTCTTACCATTCTGACTTTAACAAAATAGGTGGTGTATGGCATACTTAATTGTTAACCTGCCAACTTGTTAGCCCGTTAGCCATGATTTCAGTCAATGGGTATATTTATCATTTCTATCAAAAAAATCAAGCCTATAGTATGGACAATTACATGAAAAAATGGATGGGGGCTGCTGTTTGCTGCTTTATTTTAGGTGGTGGACAGGGCATTGTAGCTCAAAAAGTGATTTTCCCACAGTCGCAACAAGCAGGAGTGGCAACGCTGCTATTAGATGACAATGCATATACCTTAAAAAATAATCTGCTTACAGCTAAGTTTGTGAAAAGCGGCAATCAACTTGTATTTGGTGGCTGTGAAGAAATGAATCTTAAAGCAGGTACGGACTTGTTTAAGGTGGTGCTGGGTGATGGCACAAGTTTCACTTCGTCAGAAATGACGTTAGTGAGTGTTGAAAAAGAAGACCTTGTTGGCGATGAAAAAGCCGTAAAAGGCTCAGACAAATTCAATGGTAAGGCTATCAAGGCTGTATTTAAAAAAGACAAGTTAAATGTTGTATGGCATGCGGTGTTGCGTGACGGTTCACATTACTTGCGTACAACGCTTGATGTGACGGCTGATGCAGACCAACCTATGCAGTCTATCACTCCCATGCTCTATAATGTTGACAATGAAACGGCGCAGTCGGTGCCTGTTGTTGTGGGCAATACGCGTGGAGCTTTGTTGGCAAGTGAAAAAATATTTGCAGGACTTGAAACTCCTATGGGTGTAAACTCTGCTCAAGTGGCCAATGCGGGAATGGATAGCTTTACTCCTAAAACTTGGAATTCAAGTTCCTTTGCATGGATTCCTGGTGACGAATTGCCTAAAGAAATTCGTAATAGCGAAATAAAAGTTGACAATAATGCTGTTTCGCCAGATGATGTACGTGGCACACAAGGCTACGTGTCATTCCGTAAAGCTGGTGAGCAGACCATTACCTTTCAATACACCAGTGGACAGCATCGTCTTGATATTGTAGGTGTTGATGTGGTTGATGGTAAAGGAAACGTAATAGCACACGATTATCATGCAGGTTATACTGGCGGACAAAAAAGCAACAACGTGTACACACTCAACATTCCACAAGTTGGGGCATACGTGTTGCGTTACTTTGTTGCAGGAACCGTGCGTAGCGACTTTAATAGTAATGGCACAATAACTTTCAGCGAAAAAATATCTGTGCCAGTAGTAGCTTATGACCTTGTGGCAAATAAAAAACAACCTGTGAGGCTCAAAGCAACATCCACAGCACAAGCGTCATCTGAAATAACTACTTACGACCGTACTGGATGGAGTGTTACTGTAGATGGATGGAATCCGGATAACAATACAGGTACGGCTGATGCTATTATTGATGGAAACGTTAATACCTATTGGCATTCACATTATAGCGATAATACCAATAAGGCCATGCCACATTGGTTTATGGTTGATATGCAAAAGTCGCAGGCTGTGGGAGCTATAGGTATAATTACTCGTCAGGCCGAAAAATCAGTTAATGGACATATTAAGGATTATGAAATTTGGACGGGCGATGATGCCAACGCTTTGACTAAGCAAACACAAGGTACGCTTACTTATAGCAAACAGCAAGTGTGGGTGGCTTTGCCTGCTCAAGTGAATGCTCGCTATGTAAAGGTGGTTATAAACTCGTCACAAAATGGGGCTGTATTTGCTTGTTGCGCAGAGTTTAACGTGTCGCCCGATAACCCATATGCCGATCAAGAAGTAACAAATTTTGAAGTGGACGATGAGGCCATTCGCCAATGGACACCTCAAACATGGCAAACGGTTAATGATGCTGACATTCCTTGGCGTGTGAAGGAACAAGATGAGGCTTATCCTAACATTATGGCTAAGAGCATGGACGTTGACTTTACAACGGGAGGTGGCACGTTTAAAACGACCTTTGAATATGCTAGTGGAAATAACCGGCTTAATATGGTGGGAGTTGACTTGCTTGATGCCAGCAACAATGTTGTAGCTTCTGATTATCATGCAGGATACACAGGTACTGCTAAGGATGCCAATGAGTATACACTATGGGTACCACGCGAGGGTAAGTATCGTTTGCGCATGATGGTAAGCAAAAAGATTGAGAATATCACTTCGTCGGGTAACATTATTCTCAATTACACCAAGGTTGACACCTTGCATATGTTGGCCCCAACTGAAGTACCTTTGCAGGGGTATTGGCGTCGTAACACAACGCTGAAACAAGGACAAACTTGGGAGGTAAGTTCAGTAGTAGGAATTGTAGCTCCTGGACAGCAACGTCGTTCGTTCTTGGCTTATAGTGAGCGCGAACGTGCTGTGCCTTGGCGTGCATTCCCTCTCTATAACTCATGGTATGAGTTAAACATTGATCGTAACAATGCGGTGGGCAATAATGGTGTATACGATACATCTGACCCTGATAACAAAAAGGGTAATTACTCGGGCAACATGACTAGCGAACAATGTGTTGACGTGGTACAGCATTGGAAGGATAAGTTCTACGATGTATATAATAAAGCTCCTTATGCCTTTGTGTTTGATGATGGATGGGATGCTTATGGAACATGGACATTTAACACTAACTTCCCTAATGGTTTCAAGGCTGAAGACAACTTAGCTAAGAGCATGGGTGTGGGCATTGGCGCATGGTTAGGCCCTGTCGGAGGTTATGGCAAGAGTGGAACTTACCGTCGTAATTATTGGAGTAGTCGTGGTGGTATGCAGTTGAGCAATGACTCTTATTACAAATATTTTGTTGACTGTTGTAACAACATGATTAAGCAGTACGACTTCCGCTTCTTCAAGTTTGATGGCATTAGTGCACAAGGAACCGCCTATGGTCCTGATGCTGGCGATACGGGTATTGAAAATGCTGAAGGTATTATAAGCATTGAACGCGATGTACGTAAGAGCCGTCCTGACATTTTCTTTAATACTACTGTTGGTACATGGGCCTCTCCCTTCTGGTTCCATTATAGTGATGCTATTTGGCGCCAAGATGCTGACTGTGCAAAAATTAGCGGTATAGGTACTGATCGTGAACAATGGATTACATACCGTGATTATATGGTTTACAAAATCTTTACGCAAGGTTCACCATTATGTCCTATTAATACTCTAATGACGCATGGCCTTATTTTAAGTGAAAAGGGAAAACCTTACACACCGAGTGATTATAGCTATGAGGGTGTACTCCGTGAAATGCGTTGCGCATTTGGTTGTGGCTCGGGTATGGTTGAACTTTATACCGACTATAAATTGATGGACAACATAAAGGACGGACAAGGTAATGCAGGTGCTTTGTGGAAGGATTTGTCAGAGTGTATGGAATGGCAAGAACGCAATGCTGACGTATTGCCCGATGTTCATTGGGTAGGTGGCAATCCATGGGATGGTAGCAAGGTCAACGTTTATGGCTGGGCTGCCTGGAATGGTAAAAAGGTGACGCTCACACTTCGTAACCCTGATGTAAAGGAACGTACGCTCACTACCACCTTACGTAAGGTGTTTGATATTCCATCTTACATCAAAACTTCCATTTCTTTAAGCAGTTCTTTTGCCGATCAAGTGCTGGGCGGCAATACGGGCTTGCGCGGTGTTGAAGAGAACGAAGCTATTGATATTGACAAGAATATCACTTTTACATTACCAGCTTCGTCGGTATTTGTGCTTGAAGGCAATGATAATGGCAACTTTGATTTTCCTGTTACGGGTATAAAGGACGCTAAAACTGAAACTTTGGATAATATGTCAACTACAGCTATTTACGATATATCAGGCCGCCGCTTGGTACTTCCGCAAAAGGGTAGTGTGAATATTATCAATGGAAAGAAATTACTCAAGTAGAGTAGTTATTGAATAAATAAAAAAGAATGAGGTAAAGTTCAAATAGAATACTTTATCTCATTCTTTTTGTTTTCGCAATTATTGCTTTTATATAACGCGTTGGCGGAATTAGTAAACAAGTTGACAAGTTAACGGGTTAACAGGTAAGTTTGCCAGCTTATTAAGCTTTTCACCATTCAGAATTTAACACAATAGGTAAGTAAAGCATACTTACTTGTTAACCCGTTAACCAAAAATTCCGCCAACGGGTTATGTAATGGTAAAAGAATAGGTTGAGCAATTTTTGCATGTATTTTTAGGTGTTTTTGAAATCTGAGCGAAGGAGCATAGCGGGCTATGTGACTGAGTGAAGGTTTCAAAAAATATAAAAAGACATGCTCATTTAATACCTACTTAAATTTTCTCTAAAGAAAGCCCCTGATTGAGTAAAGACGGTCTTCAGCCCTTGCTAAATCAGTACATCTACTTACTGCAATTGTACTCTAAGCACAATGCAGATACTTAACTTT
>URDV01000125.1 GCA_900546605.1 uncultured Prevotella sp. | reverse complement strand
ACTGGAGTTCAGACGTGTGCTCTTCCGATCTAAAATAATACGGAATACCTATTTAAAAAGCACGCTCACAATGTACACCTTATTAATATAATGCTTAAATTTGCGGCAAAATAATTCATAAATAACAAACAAACCAACATTATGCAAAATATAGATTGGGCGAATTTGAAGTTTGGCTATATGCCAACTGACTACAATGTACGCTGCTACTATCGCAACGGCAAATGGGGTGAAATTGAAGTATCGTCATCAGACGTCATTAACATACACATGGCCGCTACGGCCCTTCATTATGGACAAGAAGCCTTTGAAGGCATGAAAGCCTTTCGTTGTCCTGATGGCAAAATACGTGCATTCCGCATTAAAGACAATGCCGAACGTTTGCAAAGCACGTGCCGAGGCATATTGATGCCAGAACTGCCTACCGAACTCTTTGAGGAAATGGTAAAGAAGGTAGTTAAGTTGAACGAACGTTTTGTACCGCCTTATGAAAGCGGTGCTTCACTTTACATCCGTCCTTTACTCATTGGTACAGGTGCACAAGTAGGGGTACATCCAGCTGATGAATACTTATTTATGATATTTGTATCACCTGTAGGTCCCTACTTTAAAGGTGGCTTTGCAACCAACGACTACGTCATCATTCGTGAGTATGATCGTGCCGCACCACTTGGCACAGGACGTTACAAGGTAGGTGGTAACTATGCTGCCAGCTTGGCTGCGAACAAAATGGCACACGATGCAGGCTATGCTTCAGAGTTCTATCTCGATGCAAAAGAGAAAAAGTATATTGATGAGTGTGGTGCAGCTAACTTCTTTGGTATAAAGGATGGCAAATATATTACACCCAAGTCATCGTCAATTCTGCCTTCAATCACCAATCGTAGTCTGCAGCAGTTAGCTAAAGATTTAGGCATGGAGGTGGAGGTACGTCCTATACCTGAAGAAGAGCTTTCAACCTTTGAAGAAGCTGGTGCTTGTGGTACAGCAGCAGTTATCAGTCCTATTCGCAAAATTGATGACCTCGAAAACCATAAGAGCTATGTTATAGCTAAAGATGGAAAGCCTGGCCCTTGGAGCGAAAAGCTTTACACCCATTTGCGTGCTATTCAGTATGGTACAGAGCCTGACGTGCACGGATGGACCACTGTTATTGAATAATCATATGACGTTAAGACGTAAAGCTTTGTGCATGGATGGAGTAAAGAAGGTTTTAATGAAATAGAACAACGCCTTATAGCCCTCATTCATTCAAAATGTCATTAACGCTAAACACTTTAACTTGTAATAAAAGTTCAAGAGTTTTGTTGGCCAAGAGTAATGTACCATGCATCTATCTTCACTACCAAACTCTTGAACTTTCATTTTTTTATTAAATCACTTCTATACCTTAATATATATAGGTAAAGAAAGCACATTAATAACCCGTTGGCGGATTTCGGGGTTAACGGGTTAACAGGTTAACAAGTAAGTAGACCATACGTTACTTATTATGTTAAAGTAAGAATGACAAGAAGTTTAAAAACCTTGACAAACTTACCTTCTAACCCGTTAACTTATCAACTTGTTTACTCATTCCGCCAACGCGCATTAATATTGAATTCATGAAAAAGTTAACGCATTTATTTCTTATCGGTGTAGTGCTAACAATAGTAGGCTCATTCGCAGCCTGCAATACCGATAAAAAGAAATTAGAAGACAAAGATCGCGAATTGTCTGAACTTCGCCAATTGGCAGAGTTAGACAAAAAAGAAATGGAAAATCAATATGCCGAATTCGCCAGCCAATATGGTGAATTAAAAAAAGGCATCAAAGATGATTCGCTTGTCAACCGACTTAATCAAGAACAAGCACGTGCTGAAGCATTGCTTAAGGAATTGCAAAACACCAAAGCCAATAGCTCGGCTGAAATATTACGATTGAAGCGTGAATTGGCCACAGTGCGTGCTGTGTTGCGCGACTATATACGTCAGGTAGACTCTTTGCAACAAATTAATCATACCCTAATTGGTGAACGCGATTTGGCACGTGCCGATGCAGAGCGTGTGCGAATGGAGAATACAAACATACAAGCAGAAAACTCACATCTTAATGAACGTGTAGCCATAGCCGCTCAACTTGATGCTACAGGCATATCAGTTTCACCCTTGAAAAAGAATGGTAAGGCTGCTAAAAAAAGCAAAGATATAGCACGCTTCGCAGTGTCATTTACCATAACGCGCAATGTGACAGCTCGCACTGGTAATCGCACTGTTTATGTACGTTTGCTCAAACCAGGCCAGCAAGTCGTTAACCAGTCTGGTACGTTTAATTACGAAAACCGTAGTATAGGTTATTCAGCAGCTAAAACAATAGAATATACAGGTCAAGAGGTGCACGTGACGGTTTATGTGCCCGTAAGCGAATTTTTGAGTGGAGGTAAATATGCAGCCTATGTATTTGCTGACGGACAGATGATAGGCTCGGGCAGTATGTCGCTAAATAAGTAAAAACGGCAACTTTTCTTGTTATGCAATAGGAGCGTGCACGAAGAGATGTGAGGTATGTAAAGGCAAAAACAAATTCTTCTTAGTATTTGCCCTATACTTATATACTAAGCATCATTCGTGCACACTGCTTTTTTGCAGTTAACAAGTATGTAACTTAGTAGTAAAATACCTTTTAAAAAAAGGATGTAAAGCACCAAAAAGCATAGTCTTAGCATGCAATGTACACCAATGCTCTATCTTTTTAACAATCATGTTTGTCAAATGCCAAAAAAAATGCAGAAAATAGTGGTCATTGTTTTTTTAAGTATTATCTTTGCCACGTAAAAAAGTGCCGTATGCAAAATGTATGTGGCAAATAAAGTGAAATTCAAATAAAACTAAAAATTCTACAAACAATTAATCTTTACAACAATGGCAACTACAAATGCTAGCGCACCTAAGGGTGCACCCAAACAATCAAAGGGCTTTACCGGCATCAAGTCTGGTTTCGCCGTAATCATCGTATGTGCAGTCATCGCAGTATGTCTCTACCTCTTCGGTGCTGGTAACCTTTCAAACTTCAAGGGTGCTGAAGGCGATCCCGCAATGTTCTCTGTATTCTCAGACAATACTTACGAACCTGCAGGTATCATCGGTACTGTTTATAAAGGTGGTTTCGTTGTACCTATCATCTGGACTTTGTTCGTAACTGTAGTAGCTTTGGCTATTGAACGTTTCTTCGCTATTCGTAACGCTTATGGTCGCACAAGCTTGACTAAGTTCGTTGCTGACATCAAGGTAGCTCTTAAGCAGAACGACCTCGTTAAGGCACAGCAGCTCTGCGACAAGCAACGTGGTTCAGTTGCCAACGTTGTAGGCGCAACTCTTCGCAAGTACAAAGAAATGGAAGAGAATACCACTTTGACTAAGGAACAGAAGGTGCTCTCTATCCAGAAGGAACTTGAAGAAGCAACCGCTCTTGAAATGCCTATGATGCAAGAGAACCTTCCTATCATCGGTACAATCGTAACACTTGGTACTTTGATGGGTTTGTTCGGTACTGTGCTCGGTATGATTAAGTCATTCTCAGCCATGGGTGCTGGTGAAGGTGGTGCTGACTCTTCAGCCCTTTCAGTAGGTATTTCTGAGGCCCTTGTAAATACTGCCTCTGGTATCGCAACTGGTGCGCTCGCCGTTATTACTTACAACTACTACACTAACAAAATCGACCGCTTGACTTTCAGCCTCGACGAAGTTGGTTTCACTATCGTAGAAACATTCTCAGCAACTCACTAATCGCATAAAAAGGTATTTAAGACATGGGACGTTTTAAAATTAAAAAACAAGATACGTTCATCGATATGACCCCGATGAGCGATGTCATGGTCCTGCTGCTTACCTTCTTTATGTTGACTGCTACTTTCGTTAAGGAAGAACCCATCAAGGTGGTAACACCTGGTTCGGTATCTGAAATCAAGATTCCTTCTACCAACTTGCTCACTATCTTCGTTGAGAAGAACGGCAAGGTGTTCATGACAATGGATTCACCCGAAGGCCTCACCAAACTTGCTGACGCAATGAATGAGGCTGGCAAGTTGAGCCTTTCGCCACAGGAAGTGAAGGAATTTGCACAGGCTCCTACATTCGGTACTCCGCTTAACACCATCAAAGGATGGTTGGCCAGTGGTGATCAAAAGAACGAATTGCTCACTAAGAGCAAAGAGGCTGGTATTCCTTGCGACAGCGTAAACAATGAGCTCAAAACCTGGGTAAGCACAGCACGTGAAGCGTGTGGCGAAAATATGCGTATCGCAATTAAGGCTGACAAGTCTACTTCCTACGCTGTAATTAAAAGAGTTATGGATTCTCTGCGCGAGATTGAGGAAAATCGTTACAACTTGATTACCTCACTTAAAGGCGTAGAAAACTAAAATTTGAATGTTATGGCAAAATTAGGTGGAAGTAAACAAAAGAAGATGAACTCGCGCGTGGACTTCACGCCGATGGTGGATATGATCATGTTGCTCGTGACATTCTTCATGCTTTGTACAACACTCCTCAAACCGCAGACAATGGAAATTTCAATGCCTTCGGATAAAGAGGATATAAAAGAAGAAAATCAGAGCCAGGTAGCCGCTTCAAAGGCTATCACTATCCTCATCGATGAGAATAACACGCTGTACTACTTTAAGGGTAAACCCGATGGTGGTACTGACATCCCCGACGAAGGTAAATTGTTCGCTACAACTTATGGCAAGAATGGTCTGCGTAAGGTGTTGCTTGAGAGCAACCCACAGGCTGTAAAGGCCGTACAAGCTTTGAAGGACAAGTACGCTCGTATGGTTACCTCAAACGTTCAGCAAGAGCAAAAGCAAAAGGCTCAGTTTAAAGAGGAGCTTAACAAAATTAAGAATGCCGAGTACACACCAAGTGTAATCATCAAGGCTTCTGACAAAGCTACTTATGACAACTTGATCCAAGTGCTTGATGAAATGCAGATTTGCAGCATTGGACGTTATGTAATTGATAAGTTTGCAGACGGTGATAGACTCAAAATTGAGGCTCTCAAGAACGGCACTGCGCAGTAATAACAATAAGCTAAGTATAACAATTTATTATGTCTAAAATAGATTTAGCATCAAAACAATGGTGTGACTTGGTCTTCGAAGGACGTAACAAGGAGTACGGAGCTTATCGTAACCGCGCCAATAAAGGCAAGTTCCAACTCCGTGCAATTATTATCGTTCTTATCGCCATTATCGCAGTAGCCGCAATCGTATTGGCAAAGAATACGATTGAGGATGCGCTGCAAAGTAAAAAAGACATGGCTTCTGAAGAGGTTACCGAACTTCAAGAATTGAAGAAGGATGAACCTAAGAAGGAAGAACCTAAGAAGAAAGAACCTGAACTTGAATACGAAAAGCCTGTTGAAAAGGTAAACGTGAAGTCTTCAATTCAGTTTACTGTTCCTAAAATCGTCGAGGACGACAAGGTAGATCATTCTAAGGAACTTAAAACTCAGGATGAAGTTACCAAGAATAAGTTTGCTATCGCTGCTCAAGATTACACCAACCCTAATGGTGATAATAGCGGTATCAACATCGATGACTTGAAGGAAAATCAACGTGCAGGTGGTACCACTGTTCCTCCCAAGGAACCTGAAGTTGTGGATAACGCCATCGTAGAAGTTCCTGCCACTTATCCTGGTGGTGAGGCTGCCTTGCTTCAATTCGTAAGCAAGAACCTCGTTTACCCGGCCATCGCTCAGGAACAAGAATTGCAGGGTACTGTAGTTCTTCGTTTCAAGGTTGATGTTGATGGTTCAGTAAGTGCCGTGAAGGTTGAAAAGTCACTTTCAAAGGAATGCGACCAAGCAGCAGCTGCTGTAGTACGCAAGCTTCACCGCTTCGTTCCAGCTAAGCAACAGGGTCACCCCGTTCCTGTATGGTTCCGTCTCCCGATTCGCTTCCGTATTCAGTAACATTGATTGCTGATACGAGTTTTTATATCGTATGCTAAAAAAGAGTGAGTAGCTTTTGTGCTGCTCACTCTTTTTTTGCATCTTGTTTGTGATGTTTTTATTTGTTGGTGAAGGCTTGTTGCTCTGGTTGTTTTATTTACCCTTGTTTTAATTTCTTCTCAACAAAGCTTTATGTCAACTTTAATTATAAGATTTCTCCCTGCTGAAAGCAACTTGTAATCTGACAGTAAAATAACTCCTGGAACATTCCCTTTCGGTAATTATTGATGTCTAGTAACGTTTGACCGAACAACAATCATTCTTTTATCACATTCTTTATGCAACCAATCGAGTTTGAATGGCTATTAATTCTGTACTTGGTAACTTTTTAATCATATAACTTTGCCTATCATAAGGATAAACGTAAAGCATCTTAAGAATGCTTGGTAAGTATGATAAAGATAAATGCTAAAAACGGAGGTTCTCCCCCAAACGTGGGTGTTCGTTCTCTTTTCTGCCCCTTTAGCCTAATGAGAATTATTGCTTCTATATAACAAAGTTCAAATATCATCTTTGTTATTATCTCAACTTG
>URDV01000124.1 GCA_900546605.1 uncultured Prevotella sp. | reverse complement strand
CCCTACACGACGCTCTTCCGATCTAGTGGTGTATAGCATACTTACTTGTAAACCTGTCAATTTGTTAACCCGTTCACCAAGAATTCCGCCAACGGGTATAAGCTCATGTCCTTTGAAACCATAGGCTTTGCTTGTGCAAGTCAGTAAACTTTACAACCCTATTATATTGCGCAAGATGCCCCAAGTACAGAACAGCAGAATGTAAAGTGTAATTGCTACGTGCCCCTCAAACACACGTCTAAGCCCTTGTCGCAGTTTGCCAGAGGCTCCCCATTCAGTAAAGGCTACTATTAAAAAGTAAGGGACAGAATACACTAAAAAGTAGTTATAATGTAGTGCTTCAGCCCAATGGCCGTGTAGCAAGGCGTGAATACAACGTTGTATGCCACAGCCTGGACATGACCATCCCGTAATTAGTTTAAACGGACATTTAGGCGCCCATGCATATTGAGTGGGATTCAACACATATAAAGCCCCTAACACAAAAAACAACAATACAAGTAACAAAGGTGTGCGGTGCCTTTGCCACAAGGCTCCCAAGGTGCGAGGTAATGTCATACTTGATCTAAAGCTTTACGATTCAGTCCCGCATCACAGCCACGATAAGCAGTAGGCGTCATGCCCGTAAGTTGTTTAAATTGGCGTGACAAGTGAGCCACACTCGAAAATCCTGTGCGCCAAGCAATTTCTTTCACGCTAAGTTCACCATATTGTACAAGTTCCTTTACATACTCAATGCGTTGTAGTAAAAAGAACTTTTCGATGGTACGTCCTTCAACAGCAGCAAAGTGTCGGCTCAGTGTAGTATAATCCACTCCTAAGCGTTGGGCCAGAACTGCTGAATATGAAGTAGTCATGGCATTGTCGCCCCCTCGTACCAATTCTATAATAGTTTGCTTAACATCAGCAATAAGTTGCGATTGTCGGTCGGCCACCAGTTCAAACCCCATGCGCTGCAAAGACTCTGCCACCTGTTTCATTTGTTGAGGGCTAAGGTTCTCGGCCACGTGTGCCTCGCCCAAGGCTACACTATCAGGGGTTAGGTGCAGTTGTGCTAACGTCTCGGTCACCGCCATAATGCAGCGAGCGCAAACCATGTTCTTTATTTTCAGTATCGTCATGCAAGTGAGAGTTCGTTTCTTCAAGTTGATTAATCAGCTGGCGTATGTCATGTTGCACACGCTGATATTGCGGGCAACTAACATAAGTGGTGTGTTTGCGCAGCATTTCTTCAATGCTACCCGTAGCGTTTTGATAAGCCGACAGTTCATTTTGCATTTGCACGTTGTGTTCAGCTAATCGCCTAATTTCACGCTCACGTTCGCGTCGTAGCTGTTCACACACTAAGGCCAGTAAGGGCAGTACAACACCATCGTTAAGGTCGTGTCCGCGCATATATAGGTAAGTCGTTTCGGGCGTTAGTCCCAGGCGCAGCAACTCCTCGCGCAAAGGTTTGTAAGTTTTACGTCCTTCAGGAAACTGTTTCTGTAGCCTATTAATTTTAGCATTCACCAAGTGGCGTAGCCTTTCGAGCGCCTGTTCGGGGTGATAAAGATTCAACTTAGGCAGTTGCACTATGTGATAAAAGTCGAGCATCGAAAAGTGCTTGTATGTGCCATAGCGGTAACACCAAATGTTCCACACAAATAGTGGCCATATAATAATGGAGTATTGACGCATGAAGCCCTCAAAGTCAAACAAGTGGTGATCGTTGAGAGTTGACATAACACACACACTTTGCAAGGCAGGAGCATAACATTCATAGTTTTCGATAGCATAAACATACGTGTGAAACACATAGGGGTTGTTACATACCTCAGCCGAAGCCAATGTGGTGCCTTGCATTAAGTAGTCATAGTCTGCATCAACACAAGCTATCATACATTGCCCCAATCGTTTGCCCAAATCATTTGACATAGCAATTTTTTTACCCTTACACAGCGATGTGCGTGAGGGCAGCATCACCTCAAAATAGTAATGGTCTGTTTCGAGCGGACGCAGCAAGTTACTCCAAAAGAACACGTCATCGTAACTTTCAACATAGGCCACAATGCGTTGTCGGGCATGGCGTCCGCCCAAACTATTCATCGCTCTAATGTACGATGAATTCAAATTGTCACGTAACCTTTTCATTGCAAGGGGAGATTTTTTAGCTAACAACAATGTCGCCCACTTCAGTCACAGTGTCTTCCCATCCATCCATGATAAGGGCTGGCGAGTGCGTGGTAAGTATGATTTGAGCATTTGGGTTCAGCTCGCGAACCAACGAAATCAAATTTTTTTGCCACTCAAAGTGTAAACTCGCTTCAGGCTCATCCATAAAGAGCACATAGTGTTGTTGGTCCTCAGTTAGAGCAGTTAACAGAATGAGCAAAATTTGCTTTTCACCACTTGATAGCAAGTAAGGAGGCAGCTCCTCGTCATATTGAATAAACGAAAGTTCGTTGTTTTTGCGGTTAATGCGCTTACCTGTTTCGGCAAATAACTCATCAACCATGTCAAGAAAGCGCGTTTTAAGGTTGGCAGCTTGTGTCGCCTTTTCGCGTGCATCAGGGTCGCCACTGGTGAGCAGTGAAATCATGCGGTTGCCCACATTCACTTGGTAGTCAAGGTATCGGCGCTGAATGAGGTAGAGTTGCCAATCCAATTCTGTTACAATGCGTGCGTCTGAAATAGCGCTGGTGTTTTTAAAATTCACCATTTGACGGTCAAAACTGCGAATCACATCATAGCGTATACCTGTGGCATCTGATGGGTCAAATGCCACCTTTACCCCTAATTGAGTAACAGGTTGCAGTTCGCCAGTAGTGGGTACCGTACGCAAGTGTTGCACCATGCGGTTCAAGATAGTACTTTTACCAGCACCATTATGTCCGCTCAGCACATTCACGTCAGGACGCAGTTTCCACACAATGTGCTTATGTCCGCTCCACAGACTCGATATTTCAATTTTGCTTATGTAATTGGCTAACTTAATCATAGCAAATGTGTTTTAATTTACAAGGTAAGCCATTCATTAAGGGTGTTACTTTAGCGTGTTTGGTCAGCAAACAGTTACACCCCATCAAGGCTATGCAACAAAAGTAATTACTATTCGGCAAATGCCCAACTTTTCGTTTTCTTTTCGTCGATTAAATATGCTTTTTCGTCGATTTTTAAGGTAAAATAAGGCATATAGCTTAAACCTTCGATGTAACTTTGTATCATAATTACGTGTGCACACATTAAGTGCAATGCCATAAAGCTCATGTGTGTACAGCCCACAACCATCTCAATAAAGCATAAAATAATACACAACATAACATAAATGAAACGTAACTTTTTACTTCTCCTACTATCGTTTGCTATGGCCGTGTCGGCGGTAGCACAGCGGTATGTAGTGACAGGTCAGGCCTTTGATGGCAAGTCGCGCAACGCAGTTGACTTTGCTTCAGCTGTGTTGTTGCGAACTGACAGTTCGGCGGTGGCGGCAACCACTACCAACGATGATGGCAGTTTCACATTGCAAGCCAAAGAGGCTGGGCACTACATTGTTAAACTTTCATATGTAGGTTTCAAGCCCTTTACACGCAGTGTTGAACTTACTGCCGATAAAGACTCCATTAATTTGGGCACTTTGCTCATGGCATCGAACGATAAGGTGTTAGGCACAGCCACCGTAACAGCAACTGCGGCTCGTGTTGAACAGAAGGATGACACCACTATGTTCTCAGCTTCAGCCTATCGTGTGCCTGCTGGTTCTACGCTTGAATCACTTATCAAGCAATTACCTGGTGTAGAGGTGAGCGACGAGGGCACCATTAAGTGGAATGGTAAAACGGTGCAAGAGTTTTTGATTAATGGCAAAGACTTTTTCAAAGGCGATACCAAAACAGCTATGAAAAATTTGCCTACTGAGTTAGTAAGCAAAATTAAGGCATACGACAAAAAGAGTGACTACACGGAGCAAACAGGTATAGACGATGGTGAAGAAACCACCGTGCTCGACATATCGACCAAACGCGAACTTAACGAGTCGTGGGTGTCGAATATTGACGTAGCTTATGGTAATCACGATCGTTACTCAGCCCGTTTTTTTGGCACACGTTTCACTGACAACACCCGTGTCACCGCCTTTGGTTCAATGAACAACACCAATGACCGAGGCTTTGGTGGCCCTCGCGGCTTTGGTGGCGGTGGGGGAGGACTTACTGCTAAAAAGGATGCTGGACTTGACTTTTCGTGGGAAAATGGAAAGGCAAAGCGTGAGGCAGGTCGTTTGCAATTAGGTGGCTTTATGCTCTACAACCATTCAAGCAGCGATGTTATTAACAAGTCAAACTCTGAAACCTTCCTAACATCAGGTAGTAGTAGTTCTTTTGCCAATTCATTGAGCCAAACGGGATCACATAGCACAAACGTCATGGCGCGCTTACGTTTAGAGTGGAATCCTGACTCAATGACTAACATCAACTTTCAACCACGCTACAACTATTCAGAATCGCACAATAGTGGAAATTCAATGTCGGCTACATTTAACAACAATCCGTACGACATTGAAAACATGACCTCACCACTCGACAGCATATTTGCCAAAAATGCAGCACAGCGCAATCCCGAACTATATGCCATGATGGTGAATACTAACAAGCGCTTGTCAATGGGCGATAGCAAATCGCATAGTGTAAGTGCCAATGTGAACTTGGTGCGTCGTTTATCAAGTAATGGACGTAACATATCGTTGCGTGCCAGTGGCGGTTACACCAAGAGCGAGAATCACTCTTACGCCATCTCAAGCATAACCTATAATAAAGAGGGGAAAGCCAAAAGTTTCCTTAACCAGTATAGCACCACACCTGGTCGCAACTACAACTATAGTGTTCGTTTAGGCTATGTTGAGCCTTTGGGTAAAAATTGGTTTGGTGAGGTACGTTATCAATATAGCTATAAGTATAACAAAAGCGACCGTTCACGCTACAACCTTAACGAGTTAGCATCGCTTTATGGAAAGGACGATTACAAAGACATAACTGAGAGCGATGCACTTTTAGGCAGTGAAACCAATTATCCTGTTTTGGGAACTTTGCCTACCACCAACAAGGTGCTTAACTATGTGCGCGACCTTAACAACTCGCAATATGCCACCTACAAGTATACTGATCACACAGCAACTGTAGGCATTCGTTACAACACTTCAGCCATACGCTTCAATGCAGGTGTCGATTTCAACCCCGAACACACCAACATGGCTTACAATCGTCCCAGTCAAGTTGATACGGTTGTAACACGCGATGTGTTTAATGTATCACCGCAGATACGTTTCCGTTACAAGTTCTCAAAGACCAATCAACTTGACATACGTTATCGTGGTTCGTCATCGCAACCTTCAATGACCGACCTTTTGGCGGTGGTTGATGACTCCAACCCTTTGAGCATTTCAATGGGTAATCCAGGTTTGAAACCATCATGGAACAACACCATACGTGTTAACTACAATGGTTACAACCCAACACGTCAGCAAGGCATCATGGGGGGCTTTGATATTACACAAACACGTAACTCAATATCAAACCGCATGGTGTATGATGAAACCACAGGTGTGCGCTACTTGCGTCCTGAAAACATCAATGGTAATTGGAATGGTCGTGGCATGTTTATGTTCAACTCAGCCATGGGCAAGGACAAGTTGTTCAACATCAACACCTTTACCAGTTTAAGCTACGACAATGCAGTAGGTTATGTGAGCAACATGCAGTCGGGCCGCACCACCGCAGCCAATAGCTACAATTTATTTGCTTTGGCCTCCACCACTGCTGTGAATAAAGACTATAACTATTATAATAGCATATTCAACCAAGCCACTTCGCAAAAGAACACAACACGCACCATTGGTGTGGACGAAAACTTAAACATATCGTATCGTAAAACATGGTTCGATGTAAGTTTGCTGGGTAAGTTAAACTATCAACATGCCCGTGCCACGGTGCAAGACAATGCCAACATGGACACTTGGAACTTTGCCTATGGTGCTTCAGCTAACTTCAACTTTGATTTTGGCTTGAGTCTTTCAACCGACATTCGTATGAATTCACGTCGTGGTTACACCGATGCTTCAATGAACAGCAACGAGTTATTGTGGAATGCGCAAATAGCTCAATCATTCTTGAAAAACAAAGCTGCCACGTTAAGCATTCAGTTCTACGACATATTACATAAGCAAAGCAACGTAAGCCGTAGCTTAACAGCAACGCAGCGTATTGACTCATGGAACAATGCCATCAACTCTTACTTTATGGTTCACTTCATTTACAAGTTGAACATATTCCCTGGTGGCAGCAGCAAAAAGGGTACAGACCAAGATGGTGACCGTCCAGGCCCCCCCGATATGCGTGGTCCTGGTGGCATGCCTATGCGTCCTATGGGACCTCCTCCTGGCGGCGGTGGCATGCGTTAAGCAAATTCATCCCATCATAATTAAGGTACTTATTTAAAGCAAAAATCCCTTCGTTCAATGTCTTTTTGAACGAGGGGATTTTTAATAGTTTATGTTGTAATAACGCGTTGGCGGAATTAGTAAACAAGTTGACAAGTTAACGGGTTAACAGGTAAGT
>URDV01000123.1 GCA_900546605.1 uncultured Prevotella sp. | reverse complement strand
ATGATGGAGAGAGTGATGGCAAATGCCACTGGGGTATAGAACAGTATGTTGAATGTTGCACCCACATCGCTACCTTGTGCACGGAGTCCATGAACCATCTGCAAGAGGTAGTGGACGCTGGAGAACAGCATTGACGCAACGAGAGTCCATCTTGATATTTCGTAGCGTCTCACCTTCCATCTCACCTGCAAACTTGCCATGACTAATTGCAATGCCAGCATGGCTGTAATGACGCAACATACAAGTTGTAATATAAATAACGATTTCATTGTATTGTTATTACCTTAATTCCGCAACACTATAAATTTTAACTTTTACAATATTCTAAACAACAAAAAGTTCTTGGACAAGCCGAGCGGCTCAGAATTTTGCAATGTCAGAGGAATCACTTAACTTAGTGTTGCAATAAAAATCAAACAAAACCTCATAAGGCATGGCAAAAATACAAATAAAATTCGAGAACTCACTTTCATTGTAAAAATAAAACACCTACTTACCTACTTATATACAAAACAAGCATTACTATCATTATACTTCACTAATGGGTATAAGTATAGTAATGCTTGTTCAAAAAGAAGAAGATATTTTTTAAGCTTCTTCATTTGATTCTTCAAAGTCCATTTGAGCCTGAACGACAAATAACAAATCTTCAGTCTGAAATTTGCCCATGCCCTCTTTTAATGCTTTCTTGACAATGTAGTTGGCAATATCTTCCTCATCAATTTCAATAAAGCCCTCTTTGTCAGGTTCGGCATCAAGAATGCCACTTTCGGTGTAATACTCAATGATTACATCCAGAAAGTAGTAAAGCTGTTCTTCAGAGAATTTTTCTTGCAATTCTTGTGGCAAATGTCTTTTGATGTATGCCACAGCTTCAGCATCCTCTTGTGCGTCTAACATTAATTCTTCGTCAAGGTTCATAGTGCTGTTGTTTATTTGAGCATAGCCTCAATTTTTTCAACAAACTCCTTTTCAAGAGCAGCACCTACATGCTTGTCAACCACTTCTCCATTCTTAATAAAGAGTACAGTGGGAACATTGCGAATGCCAAACTTTGAAGTGAGTTCGTCGTTGTCATCAACGTCGCATTTACCTATGTTTACACGGCCTTCGTATTCGCCAGCCAATTTTTCAATAATAGGAGCAATCTTCTTGCAAGGGCCACACCATGTGGCTGAAAAGTCAAGCACTACGGGGAGTCCTTCAGCAACAATGCTCTCGTAGTTGGCATCAGTAATAATTTTTTCCATTTTGTGTATTAAAGTTTATATGTGTTTGCAAAGTTATGTATGAATGTAGATATAGCCAAATGTTTTGTATAAAATTACTAACTCTTGTGTTTCGTTGAACTTTTTAGTTGATTTGGTATTCAATGTTATTCTCGTTCAAGAAGTTAATCATTTCGCTATCAACTGAAATATGGTAGTCATTACATTGTAACATCACTTGTGCTTGTTTCTTTGTGTCGAGCACATTAAAGAATACGTCGGCATTTCCCTCATTATTTTTGATGATAGAAGTTAACTCGTTGGCTATTTTTTGGTTCAGTTGGTCGGTGTGTAGGTGTATGGTGATGGATTTTATTTTTTGATCCTTCACATCACTCAAAAATTCTATACGACCTATTTTTAACCTATAGGAATTTTGTCGCCATTGGTCCTCTTCAACTCGGGCTGTTATGAAGAGCGAGTTGCCCACTTGAAAGTAGCCGCTAAAATTGGCCCAATCATCGCCAAAGAGAGCTATCTCGCCTGGTCCACTATAGTCCTCTAATTTAGCGATACCATAGGGTTTACCTTTTTTAGTCTGCCCCACGCGTAAGTCGGTTACAATACCACCCAACATAACATCTTGATTGGCATAAGGTGTGATATCCTCTAACTGATCCATATGTAGGTTACACACCTTGTCAATAATAATTTTGAAAGAGTCAAGAGGGTGACCTGATATGTAGATGCCAATAAGGTCGCGTTCACGGTTAAGGCGCTCCAAGTCACTCCATCTCTCAATGTTTTTGGGTGGCTCAGGTTTGCTAATTTCAATGCTTTCGGTAGGACCAAATAATGAGAGCGAGTTTTCAGCCTTGTCTGATTGGAAGTTGTTACCATATTGTACCAATGCGTCCAAAAAAACATCGCCATTATCAGCAGGTGTAACAAATTGTTCGCGCGTAATCGTGCCAAAACTATCAAAGGCTCCAGCTAAGGCAAGGCTTTCAATTGATTTTTTGTTACAATATGAAAGGTTGACGCGCTCCATAAAGTCGTAAACGGATTTGTATGGGCCATTCTTTTCGCGTTCTGCAAGAATTTGCATCACAGCTCCTTCGCCCACTCCTTTCACAGCGCCCATGCCAAACCGAATGTCACCACTATGATTCACGCTGAACTTTAAGTAGCTCTCATTAACGTCGGGCCCTAATGTCTTGATGCCCATAGCTTTACATTCATCCATGAGTTTTGCTACAGTATTAATGTCAGCAAGACTTCGGCTCATTACACCAGCCATGTATTGTGATGGGTAGTTGGCTTTCAAGTAAGCAGTTTGATAGGCAACCCATGAGTAGCATGTGGCATGGCTCTTGTTGAAAGCATACGAAGCAAATGCACGCCAGTCGTCCCAAATTTTTTCAAGTACCTTAGGGTCATAGCCATTGGCCTTACCCCCATTGATGAACTTGGGGTACATGTGGTTCAGCTTTTCAATCAACTTTTTACCCATAGCCTTTCGCAAGGCATCACTTTCGCCACGAGTAAAGTTGGCTATTTCGCGCGACAAAAGCATCACCTGTTCTTGATAGACTGTAATGCCATACGTATCCTTCAAGTATTTTTCCATGCAAGGCAAGTCGTACGTAATAGGTTCATCGCCATGTTTACGTGCAATAAATGAAGGAATGTATTGCATAGGTCCTGGACGATAAAGGGCATTCATGGCAATGAGGTCCTCAAAAGTAGAGGGCTGAAGTTCGCGCAAATACTTTTGCATACCTGTTGACTCAAACTGGAATGTACCAATGGTGCGTCCATCACAGTAAAGTTGGTAGGTAGCAGGGTCTTCAATGCTAATTTCGTCTATGTTAAGCTCAATGCCCAACGAAAGGCGAATATTTTCAAGTGCCTCTTTAATAATGGATAGGGTTTTTAATCCCAAAAAGTCCATTTTAATAAGTCCCGTTTCCTCAATTACGCGTCCCTCATATTGAGTGCAATGCAACTCCTCGTTTGTTTCTTTGTCACGAGCTGTTGAAACGGGCACCCAATCAGATATGTTGTCGCGGCAAATGATGAAGCCACAGGCGTGTACACCTGTGTTGCGCACATTGCCCTCTAACATCTTGGCATAGCGAATGGTGTCGCGCAGCAAGGGGTCAGATGATGTTTCGGCTTCGCGCAATTCAGGTATAGCTGCTATGGCATTATTAAGGTTCATCTTAGGCACTTTGCCATCAGGGCCCTCTGGCAGTTTGTCAGGTATCAGCTTGCACAGATTGTTTGATATAGATAGGGGCAACTTTTGCACACGTGCCACGTCCTTAATGGCCAATTTTGTGGCCATAGTTCCATAGGTGATGATGTGCGCCACATTGTCGGCTCCATACTTTTGTGTAACCCAGTTCAGCACCTTGCCACGTCCGTCATCGTCAAAGTCGACATCAATATCGGGTAGAGATATACGGTCAGGATTTAAGAAACGCTCAAACAGCAAGTCGTACTTGATAGGGTCAATTTGTGTAATACCTAAACAGTAAGCTACCGCACTACCTGCAGCAGAACCACGTCCTGGACCAACACTCACATCCAGCTCTTCGCGAGCAGCACGAATGTAGTCTTGCACAATCAAAAAGTAACCAGGAAAACCCATGGTCTTCATAATGTGCAATTCAAAGTTGATACGTTCAGCAGTTTCTTCATCTAAGGGGTCGCCATATCTTTTTTTGGCACCTTCGTAGGCCAATTTTGAGAGGTAGTCGGCTTCAAGCTTTATTCTGTAGAGCTTGTCATATCCGCCTAATTTCTTTATTTTTTTTAGTCCATCTTCCTCACTCATTACCACGTTGCCATTTTCATCGCGTGTGAACTCTTTAAAGAGGTCCTCTTCGGTGTATTTTTTGCGATATTCTTCCTCTGTGCCAAACGATTCAGGTATGGCAAAGTTAGGCATAATAGGCGCATGGTCGATAGAGAAAGTTTCGACTTTATCACAAATTTCACAAGTTGTAGAGAGAGCTTCGGGCAAGTCAGCAAACACCTCGTTCATTTCAGCTCGCGTTTTGAACCACTCTTGTTTGGTGTATAACATACGTTTAGGGTCATCGAGATCCTTGCCCGTAGCCAAACATATGAGTCGGTCGTGCGCCTCGGCATTCTCTTCGTCAACAAAGTGACTATCGTTGGTGCATATGTATTTTATGTCATACTTCTTAGCTATGCGCAACAACTCCTTGTTAACTTCAACTTGTAAGGGGTATGTTTCGCGGTTGGCACGTACCGAAGGATCCTTTACTTCATGGCGCATTAACTCAATGTAATAATCGTCGCCAAAGATGCTTTTGAACCATTTAGCACTTTCTTCAGCCTCATCAATACGGCCTTGCATAATTAACTGTGGTATTTCGCCACCTAAGCAAGCCGAACAAACGATAAGATCCTCATGATACTTTTCAAGTTCTTTATGGTCGGTTCGTGGACGCATATAAAAACCATCAACCCACGCATTCGACACTAACTTAATAAGGTTGTGGTAGCCATGTTCGTTTTTAGCGAGCACAATTAAGTGCCAGCCCGACTGGTCAACACGTTCTTTCTTTAACGATTTGTCACCGCGTCGTGCCACATACATCTCACAACCAAATATAGGTTTAAAGTTTGCAATAGGGCGTTGTTTAGCCAACACAGCTTCGCATTCAGCTATTAGCTCCTCTTGAGTCTTTCCCTCATCAGGGTTTTTACCATCCTTGTCGAGTTGAGGCTCATAGCTACCATCTTGAAGTGTGGCAAGCTTTGCTTCGGTGCTTTTAACTATCCCCTTGGCTTTGCCTGTAACTTTATTGGTATAGTTAAAGAATTCTTTGATGCCCATCATGTTGCCATGGTCGGTTACAGCCATGCCGCGCATTCCATCACTAATAGCCTTATCGACCAGTTTGGGTACGGCTGCCTGACCATCAAGAATGGAGTATTGTGTGTGTACGTGCAGATGTACGAAGTCTTGCATTATATTGTTTTTTTGATATGTGAACCATGATGACACTAAAATAAAGTCTGCATAACAAATTTATGGTTAGGTAATTGCATGGTTAACCAATAAATTGCTGTTGAAGATATGACCGTGCCTTCAAGTGTAGCCAATAAGCAAAATCCACCGAAAGGTTTAGCTGTGCCTATTTGCAAATGAAAATCAAAAGCAAAACTACTAAAAACGTTTGGCATATGGGCCTAAAAGTAGTTTATTTTTGTATAGATGAAAAGAAAACTCTTAAAGTCTTGTCAACTCCGTAAAGTTTTTCTACTTTTGTAAGGAGATAACGAAAACAACACAAAATGTTGTTGTAAAAGTATCCAGACAAACCATTATTATAAATAAATCAAAATCATGAGAGTTATTATTGAACCCGACTACGAAAAACTGTCAAATTGGGCTGCTGAGTATGTAATTAACAAGATTAATGCAGCTAATCCTACAGCCGAGAAGCCTTTCGTTTTGGGTCTCCCCACAGGTTCTTCACCCATTGGCATGTACAAGGCATTGGTAAAGGCTAATAAAGAAGGTCGTGTTAGCTTTAAGCATGTTCTTACTTTCAATATGGACGAATATGTAGGTCTGCCCGAATCACACCCTGAAAGCTACCATTCATTCATGGCAACAAACTTGTTCAATCATATTGACTGCCCTAAGGAGAACATTCACATTTTGAATGGCAACGCTGAGGACTTGGCTGCTGAATGCGCTCACTACGAGCAAATGATCAAGGATGCTGGTGGTATTGACCTCTTTATCGGTGGTATCGGTCCTGATGGTCACATAGCCTTTAACGAGCCAGGTAGCTCACTTACAAGCCGTACTCGTCAAAAGACTTTGACTACTGACACTCGCATTGCCAATTCACGTTTCTTTGGTGGTGACCCCGAAGGTGTACCTGCTACAGCTCTTACGGTAGGTGTAGGTACTGTTATGTCTGCTAAGGAAGTTCTTATCCTTTGCAATGGTCACAACAAGGCACGTGCTCTTCAAGCTGCTGTTGAAGGCCCCGTAACTCAAATGTGGACTATCTCTGTTCTGCAGATGCATGAACACGGCATCATTGTATGTGATGAGGCTGCTTGCGAAAGCATTACTCACGGCACATACAAGTATTTTAAGGATATTGAGAAGAACAATCTCTAATATTCTTTTAAAGTCTATCTTTGTGAATGTGTGCATCTGCTTTTATATATAGCAAGTGCTCTTTCACTTTGTATATAAAATGAATGTGAAACTCGCAACTATTATTTAGTTGCGAGTTTTTTAGTAAGTAGGTATTCAAAATTAGTTGATATCAACCCGTTGGCGGAATTTCAGGTTAACGGGTTAACAAGTTGACAGGTTAACAAGTAAGTATGCTTTACACCACTTATTATGTTAAAGCCAGAATGACAAGAAACTTAAAAAA
>URDV01000122.1 GCA_900546605.1 uncultured Prevotella sp. | reverse complement strand
CATTCATATCAACTAATTTTGAATACCTACTTAATGAAAAGAGGGAGCATCAACATTGATACTCCCTCTTTTCATTTATGCACAACGATAATTTGCGTTTTCGTTGTTTAATTCATTACTTCAACTTGCTCACAGCCTCCTTAATACGACGCAATGCCTCAACAATGTTTTCATCGCTGGTAGCATAGCTCATGCGGAAACATTCAGGTGAGCCAAAGGCTGCACCACCTACTGTAGCAACATGACCTACTTCGAGCAAATAGATAGCAAAGTCCATAGAGTCCTTAATAACTCGCTGTCCATCGGTCTTACCAAAATAGTAGCTACACTTAGGGAAGAGGTAGAAAGCACCATGCGGATCGTTTACCTCAAAACCTGGAACTTCCTTGGCTAACTTAACAATTAAGTTCTTGCGACGTTCAAAAGCTTGGCGCATCTCTTCAACACACTCTTGCGGACCAGCAAAAGCCTCGGTTGCTGCTACTTGACTTACGGAACAAGGGCCACTTGTGTATTGTCCTTGTAACTTGCTGCAAGCCTTGGCTATTTCAAGTGGTGCTGCAAGGAAACCAATACGCCAACCAGTCATGGCATAAGCTTTTGACACACCATTAATAACCACAGTGCGATCTTTTAAGCCTTCGCATGCTGCAATTGAAGCATGTTCACCTACATAGTTAATGTGTTCGTAAATTTCGTCACTAATGATGTAAACACCTTCATGTTTACGCAGCACTTCGGCCAAAGCCTCCAACTCAGCCTTGCTGTAAACTGAACCTGTAGGGTTACTTGGTGAGCAAAGAATAATGGCACGTGTTTTAGGGGTAATGGCAGCCTCAAGTTGTGCTGGAGTAATCTTAAAATCTTGTTCAATTTTAGCTTCAACAAACACAGGCTTGCCATCAGCCATCAACACCATTTGTGGATAGCTGACCCAATAAGGTGCAGGTATGATAACCTCTTCGCCTGGTGAAACCAAAGCCATTACGGCATTGCACACACACTGTTTGGCACCATTTGACACCACAATTTGCTCAGGAGCATAAGTGAGTCCGTTTTCATTTTGCAACTTAGCACATATGGCTTTACGCAATGCAGGGTAACCTGCCACAGGTGAATAGCGCGAATAGTTCTCATCAACGGCCTTCTTAGCAGCCTCTTTTATATGATCGGGGGTGTTAAAGTCGGGTTCTCCCACTGAAAGGTTGATAATGTCAACGCCTTGTGCCTTGAGTTCTGCACTCTTTTGCGACATGGCAAGTGTGGCTGAAGGAGCCAAACGGTTTACAAGTGATGAAAGCATTTGTATAAATGGATTTAATGTAACAAAGGCAACACGTACTTTAAAATGGGGGTACAGAATGCCACCCTGTTACTGATTAAAACAATATTACTATGAAAATATAGCAACAAAGGGTGTCGAGAGAAACGCAGCATACATTATAGGAATATGATGCAAGCAATTTCTCTCGTCACCCTTATTACTTTTTATGATCGTCTGGTGCCAAATATGCGAAGCAGATAAAGGAACAAGTTTACTAAGTCAAGGTATAGTGACAAACTACCCAACAATGCTATCTTCATGATATTTACATTGCCCGTCGACTGACATTCAGCCAACATCTGCTTTATTTTTTGCGTATCATAGGCTGTTAGGCCGCAGAAGAGCAATATTCCGACATAAGTCAAAGCCCAATCTAAAGCCGAACTTGCTACAAACATGTTGACTACACTCGCTATAATCAAGCCTATCAACGTCATTGTGAGCAAGCGTCCCATGCTCGAGAGGTCTTTTTTGATGGTGAGACCCAATAAAGCCATAGCACCAAACGTACCTGCCGTTACAAAGAACGTTGTGGCTATGCTCTCCATGGTGTAAGCCAACATAATAACTGAAAGTGTTGCACCATTCAATACGGAATAGGCCGCAAATATAATACCTGCAACAGGGAATGAAAGACTTTGAATACGCGCTGAAAATATCCACACCAAGGCTAATTCAGCAATCATGAGTCCCCAGAATACGGCTTGGTTGCCTATTATTGAAAACAACAATGCCTCATTTCCTGCCACATAAAAGGCTGTAAGACCAGTCATTGTTAAAGCCAATGTCATCCATAGATAAACCTTGGTCATTAGTCCCGAAAGCGAATAAGAAACATGGCTTGTTTGCTCATCGGCTTGTGGATTGTAGTCATAAACATTGTATGAATCCATAATCGTCAGTTTTTAAGTGGGGCTATAGTTCTTTTCAATAGACTCTCTTTTTCAAAAGCAACATGTATGCAAACTTAACAAGCTACACATGCACTTCAACAAAGACTATAATGAAAGGCGAAACATCGCCCCCAAAGAGTAAAACATTTTTTATAGCGGCATTCCACTCTGAAGCCTTTACAAATGTAACGTGTGCCCCATACGCTCCTTTTTAGTTTCAAGGTAGCGCTTATTATATTTATTAGGGGTTATTTCGATAGGCACATTCTCAACTATTTCAAGTCCATAAGCCTCTAATCCCACACGTTTTACGGGGTTATTGGTGAGCAGGCGCATTTTACGCACACCCAGCATACCTAATATTTGTGCTCCCACACCATAGTCACGTTCATCAGGGTCATAACCCAAGTGAACATTGGCATCAACGGTGTCGTAGCCCTCCTCTTGTAATTTATAAGCCGCAATCTTTGCCATCAGGCCAATGCCACGTCCCTCTTGATTCAGGTAGAGCACCACACCTTTGCCTTCTTTCTCAATCGTTCGCATAGCTTTGTGCAACTGTTCACCACAGTCACAACGTTCAGAACCAAAGATGTCGCCCGTCATGCATGATGAGTGCACACGCACCAGCACAGGTTCGTCCTCTTTCCACTCACCTTTAATCAGCGCTATGTGCTCTAACCCATTGCTCTTTTGGCGGAAGGGAATTAAGCGAAAATGTCCATACTCTGTAGGCATATCAACTTCCTCGCCTTGCTCAACCAAACATTCCGTTTTTAAACGATAAGCAATTAAGTCCTTAATGGTAATGATGTGTAACCCTTCACGCTCTGCAAAAGCTTGCAATTGGGGCATACGTGCCATCGTACCATCCTCATTTAATATTTCAATGAGACAAGCAGCGGGTTGCATACCTGCTAAACGTGCTAAGTCAACGGCAGCTTCGGTGTGTCCTGCACGTGCCAACACGCCACGATCTTGTGCATAAAGCGGATTGATATGTCCTGGACGGCCAAAACTTTCAGGTCGGCTATCAGGATCAGCCAAAGCACGAATGGTTGCTGCACGATCATGGCAACTTACACCTGTGGTACAGCCCTCTAACAAGTCAACGGTTACGGTGAAGGGAGTTCCGAGCATACTTGTGTTGGTTTGTACTTGATGCTCTAATCCCAATTGATTACAACGTTCTATGGTGATAGGTGCACAAAGCACACCACGGCCATTGCGCAACATAAAATTTACGTGTTCTGGTGTAACCAATTCTGCGGCAAGAATAAGGTCTCCCTCGTTTTCGCGGTCTTCATCATCAACCACAATAACAAACTTGCCGTTTTTAAAATCTTGTATAGCCTCTTCAACTGAGGCAAGTTTAAATGAACTCATTTTTAGATATTTGTTCTTCGTCTGCACCACACGTTATCACTATCGTCCAGACTGTTTTATATTATTACTTCGATTTAGGAGTAAAACCTTCAGATGGTAAAGTTAACGTAGCCCCACTCTTGTCGGCCCCCTCGGGCGTGTTGGGGGTTAAATTACCATGTTCCTGCATGTAGTGCTTATACTGATAATGCCTCCATGCGCGCCAACCATAATAGCCACCTGCGCCTAACACCATAATGAGCAAAACAATGGCTATGCCCCACTTCAGCACACTACGCTGTTTTATTTTTTGCAATTTGCCATCCGTTGGCAACTGACTGTTACCCACACCCTCAGCACTATCACTTTCGGCAATGGTTTCACCATGAAGTAATGATGCTAAACGATCACAGGTGCAAAGCACAGAGCGCATATCACGATACAAGCGTAATCTGAAATGCCATATACGAAACCATAACACTGCACCTAACGGAACGATAAGTCCTGCAGCCACATTCAAGGCGCGACTATGAAATGGAGTTGTATGCGCATGAACATAGATGATAGGCATTTTATTCAGTTCAGCTAACACCCGTCTGTTCTTACTATTCGACAATTCCTCTACCACGGCCTCAATGCGCTTGCATATTTGCTCCACCGCGCCATCTGGCTGATAACGAAAGAAAATGCGTATGTAACTGGGGGCATGCAGCAACTTCTTACTTTCCATGTAATGCTGACAATCCACTTTCAGTTGTTCTATATATGCCAACATAACATCAATGCGTGGATCATTTATAATCACCTCTTTACGATATATGTGGCGATGGGTGCGCAAACCTAACAAGCGAATGAAGAACATGCGATAAGCATCCATATTGAACACTACCGAGTCTTTGTTTGCTTTGTAGGTAAAGAACACGCTAAATGGTGCAATAACGATGCTACTTACCCACATACCAAATATCATATTGATGTTACCATCACGCGCCTGCTTCATACCCCAGGTGTAGACAATGTACCACACGATGAAGATGGCTACAGAAATGACGGTTGGCATACCCAAACCACCCTTGCGAATGATAGCTCCTAAAGGAGCACCTACAAAGAAGAAGAGCAAACAAGCCAACGAATAGGTTATTTTGTTGTGCCACTCAACCATGTGCCAACGAATGTCTGTTTCCTCTTGGCTGGTAATTGTTCCTCGCCAGTCTAAATCGGCTGTTATTGATTGCACATTAGCCAAGGCTTGTTGCCGCGCCATTTGCACCTTATCAACTGAGATCGTACTCAATAGTTTGTCAAAGTTAACTGACTTCTGATGTGCCTGCAACAAATGCATCAGTTTTATTGAGTCACTCTTGCTCACTTTCGGACAACGATAATAGGTAAATGATGCCTCCTTGTAATTTTGGCGACCTATCGAATCTAACTCATGGTTCATGGAGTCAACGCTATGATCAATTTGTCGCATATTCTTCGCCGAGGCCATACCATTCAACATGTTTTTATCCATCATGTTGAAGTTGCTGTCAAAGTCAATCAATAATGCCTTGTAATTAAAGGTTTCGCGGTCAAAAGGCTCATGTGCTCCATTCTGCATCATTTGTCCGCCATTGCTTGTTTCAAGACTTTCAAACTGTTCGCCATTCCACAAGTCAAGGCGTAAATGCATTTTATCGCGCGTAATCTCTAACCTTGCTGAGTCTGCCAACACTATTTGCGCACGATCAAATCCTTGGTCTGTTTTATAGATAATAGTTTGATAAAGCATGCCTGTTTCGATATTTTTGCGCTGCACAAATATGTTAATGTTAGGCACACCATTATAAAACACCCCCTCAGGTATCTCTACAGCAGGCGACTGCTGCTTCATACTAAAGAGCAAGGTTTTTAAATTTTTCTGGGCTTCGGGGGCTGACACATTCTGAAAGTAGAATGAGGTTCCCGTCATAAGCAGCGCAAACAGAGCCAACGGGCGCATAATTCGTATCAAGGGTATGCCTGCCGCCTTCATGGCCAAGAGTTCAAACGATTCTCCTAAATTACCAAAGGTAATGAGCGATGCCAACAACACCGATAATGGCAAGGACTCACGCACCAAGGTGATGGCCATGTACCAGTAAAATTTGGCCAATATATCTAGTGACAAACCCTTACCTATAAGGTCATCAACATAACGCCATGTAAACTGCATCATGAAGACGAAGAGTACAACCAAAAAGGCTCCTGCAAATATCAGCAAGAACTTTTTGAGTATATATAGGTCGAGTTTCTTTATTAACTTCATAATTATTGAGGGGCATTACTTACGATGTTGCATGGGCCTATATAAGCACTCACATCAACGTAATTGCTTTGTTAATGCAAAAATACAACTTTTTTTGAGCATACTACGCGAAAGTGCATACGTAAATACACTTTTGAGTTACAAATTGCAAAGTATTAAGATTTTACCTACATGGAGCAGCTAAAAGTAATCTACAACTGATTAACGCAACCACAAATTAACAATTATATTTTCATAAGCCACGGCTAAACTATATACTTTGCGATGACTGATTTAACGTTATCGCAATCATATTCTAAAACAAAACAGCAACTGAATGCGATACATATAAATTGGGTTCATATACAAAAAGCAGTCACAACAAATAAATGTTGCAACTGCTTTGTAGCGCGAGACAGGATTGAACTGTCGACCTCATGATTATGAATCATGCGCTCTAACCATCTGAGCTATCGCGCCATGCTTTAGCTTGCGAGTGTCGTTGTTTCTCGTTTGCGAGTGCAAAGGTACAACTTTTTTCATTACTACCAAATATTATAAAGCATTTTTTCAAAAATATTTTTTTCAAACCATCACAATCAACACTTTAAACTATTGATTTTCAATCAAATATACTAAAATTGAAAATGTAATAAAAAAATCTGTTACTATCCTCTTTTGTGATGATAAAAGAATAAGTTGAGCAATTTTCGCATGTATTTTTAGGCATTTTGGAAACCTGAGCGAAGGAGCATAGCGGGCTATGTGACGGAGTGAAGGTTTCAAAAAAATACAAAAAGACATGCTCGTTTAATACCTACTTAAATTTTCTCTAAAGAAAGTCCCTGATTGAGTAAAGACGGTCT
>URDV01000121.1 GCA_900546605.1 uncultured Prevotella sp. | reverse complement strand
ATGACAGGAAACTTAAAAAGCTCGGCAAACTTACCTGTTAACCCGTTAACTTGTCTACTTGTTTACTAATTACGCCAACGCGTTACTTATTAGAACTTATTTATCGAATGTCGAGTTCGTCAAGCACATAAGTGCTACCACCAAACTTGTCAATGATGAAGAGAACGTAACGGATGTCAACATTAATGCAACGCTGCAAACGTGGATTGAACTTGAGATCGCCTGACAAACTCTCAATGTTACCATCAAAAGCTAAACCTATGAGTTCGCCTTTAGCATTGAGTACACCCGAACCTGAGTTGCCACCTGTGATGTCGTTGTTTGAAAGGAAACATACGGGCAACTTGCCATCCTCACGTGCATAGCGACCAAAGTCTTTGGCCTCATACAACTTACGCAAATGCTCGTTGATGAAATAATCGCTTTCAGTTTTGCTCTCCTTCTCAAACATGCCATCAAGTACCGTGCGCCAATTGTAGTGTACGCCATCACGTGGGTCAAGGTCCTTTACATGACCATAAGTCATGCGCAATGTGAAGTTGGCATCGGGAGCTTTAGACCAATCGTACATTTCGCACAAGCCACGTACATAAATTTTGTCAAGTGCTTTGCGCTGCGTGGTGTATGTTTGCAAACTCTTGCCCATGGTTTCAGCATAGGCTACGAGGTCGCTTACTTGCAAGTAAAGTGGGTCGTTCTTTAACACAGTTGCATCATTCTTAGCTAAAGCTTCAGCCAACTTGGTGCTATCGGCAAACACTGTGTTTTGATAAATATTATCAATTGTAGCATCTAACTTTTGCTTGCCATTAAGATAAGCTGGCAACAACTGAATTTTATGATACTTCATGAAGTAAGGAGTGAGCAACTTTACCTTACCACAGTCAATAGCCTTGTTAACATGGTGTATGTTGTTTTGGCAGTAGGCTGTAATGTTAGCCTTGGCTGCTTCAATATTCTTTGCCTTACCTGTCTTAAGTGCTTTTTCGTAAGCTTCGATCAACGAAGGACGTACCCACAAGCCTTGGTCTTGCAAGGCTATGCGGTAAAGTGTCATGTCGTGAAGGGTGTCGGTGTAAGTTTGGCAAAGTTTTTCAATACGCTCAATGATGTCGCTATACTCAGCCTTGCCACTTTTGGCTGCAAAAGCACGGAAGCGGTTTTCTTCAGCCTTTTTTTCGTCAATGAGATGTTCCTTTTCAACAGCCTCATTCATGCCACCAAAGTTTTTGATGCTGTTGCCCCATGAAAAGTATTCATCCTCTAACAAGAGGCGCTTTTCATCACTTTGGTCCATCAACTCCTTGTAATACTTTAGCAAGGGATTACCGGCTATGATAATGGGCTGATTAGTTGCTTCGCAACGTAACTTTACCTCAGCAGCTGTGAGGTAACGTGTAGTTGTGCCAGGGAAACCCATAATCATGGTGTAATCGCCTTGGTTCATGCCTTTGAGTGAAATGGGCAAATACTTTTTCAACTTCAAGGGCACATTGTCCTTGCTATAAGGTGCTGGTTGACCATTTTTGTCAGCATAGATGCGGAACATGCAGAAGTCGGCATTGTGACGTGGCCACATCCAGTTGTCAGAGTTTCCACCGAACTGACCAATGTTGTAAGGCGGATTGGCCACCAAACGAACATCTTGATAAGCCTGTTCAAAAAATAGGTAGAATTGGTTTCCACCAAAGTAAGGCACAATGCGAGCTGTCATGCCTTTGAGTTTGGCAAACTCACTCTTTTTGAGCATGCGCTGAGCTAAAGGTTCAAGAAAACCTATGCTTTGCTGGGTGAATTCATCAACCTTCTTTTTCTTAGCCTCGGCATTTACCTCTTTCGTAACATCGATGATGCGCTTTACGAAGGTAAAGGTAAGACTGGCTGGGGTACGGAGTTCTTCACTGCGATTATGAGCAAAGTAGCCATCCTTCATGTAGTCGTGACCTATGGCACTCATTTCGTGTACGTAGCTAAAGCCACAATGGTGATTGGTGAGCACTAAACCTTCAGCACTTACCACCTCACCTGTGCAACCTCCACCAAATATGCCGATACAATCACGCAATGAGGGAGATGTTTCACTATACAAAGCCTCGGGGGGCAACTGCAGTCCTGCCTTGCGAAGTGAATCCTCAAGGTGTTGCTGCTTCATTAACTTTAATAACCACATGCCTTCATCAGCATGTGCAGCCGTAAATCCCATAAACAGGGCGGCACAAAGCAATAATATTTTTTTCATATTAAGTTGTTGTTGTGTTATTCTACTTTACCAAGGGTTCATCCTTTTGACGGCCTGCAGCAGCCCAATCCTCAGGAATAAACTTCCACTGATTGAGTGGAGCAGGATTGATTGTGCCTTGCTTCTTAATCTCTTGCATAAGGTAGTAACGCAAATCTTTTTCGGTGCTCCAAACGACTCGTTTAGCAAGTTCGTCTGATGGAATGTGAGCCCCTTCAGTTAACAAACCACCACCCCCATTGCCGCGATAGGAATTGAGCGCACAACGATAGGTTTTGGTGAGTGAAAAGGGCTGACCATCGGCCATAGATATAATCGTGACACGATGTCCTGTAGGCTTTGTTAAATCGACTGTATAGCGTATGCCTGCTGCTGAGTCAAAGTTGTAGCTGGGACGTTGGAAACGTTCCCATACTTCAGTTATCTGTTCGGGGTTGGGACGGAATAATAACATATGGTCGTCTTTGCTCTGCATTTGTTTTACCCATCCTCCATATGAATATTCTAAGTAATCTTTCACTTCTTGCCCTGTAAGATTCATGGCATAAAGCAAGTTTTCGTAACGATAGAGGTTGAACATATCGCGCACATAAATGTTGCCTTCATGAATAACAGCATCTAAGGCTAATGGGGCAGCAAATGATATGTCGGCCTTAGCTAAGTTTAACTGCATTTGGTGAATAAAGTCGATGAAGGCTGACGAACCGAAAAATGCGGGAACCGTTTCCATGGTGTGCTTGCTCTGACCAATTAGTTCGTTGGTAAACGATTTACCCTTTTCGAGGGCTTGAGCAAACTGTTTCATGAAGTCGGCATCGGGCGAAAGGTGGTCAATGTCAACAAGCGAACCTTGCACTTGTTTTTTTACTACCTTTTTACCATCCAGTGTAAGGGTAAAATCGGCTTTAGCTACAGCATGTGCTTGCGCAGCGGGGTTTAACACCCAAACGGAATCGCCCGCAGTGTTAACCACTACACGATTAGCACGACGATGGTCGTGACCGCAGAAAACTACATCAAATCCTGGCACTTTTTCGGCCACTGCTACTGAAGCATCTTCGGCTGCAACAGGCGTGCCTTTGTCTTTGCCTACACCTGAGTGAAAAAGTCCAACTACGACATCAGCCTTGCTACGCATCTCGGGCATGTATTTACGAGCCACTGCGAGCAAATCATCAAAGCGCAAACCAGCCCAAAGATTCTCGGGCAGCCACATAGGTATGCCAGGTGTTATCATGCCTAACACGGCTATTTTTACTCCTTGACGTTCAATAATGGTGTAGGGTTTCCAATAGGGTTGATCTGTTTGGGTTACTATCACGTTGGCTCCTAACATAGGAAACTTGCATTGCTTTACCCAACGATCGTAAACGGCATGTCCTGTTTCAACATCGTGGTTGCCCACCGTTGCTGCATCATACTTCATGTAATTGAGTACAGAAGCACATAGGTGGGGCGACTTTGTGTCCATGTAGTTGTAATAATAAGCAATGGGCTGACCTTGCAAAATGTCACCATTGTCGAGCAACACCACATGGTCAGTGCCCTGTTGCTGACGCAATTGTTTTACGTAGGAGTAGATACGGGCCATACTACCCGTTCCGTCTTCGCCTGTTATAAAGTTATAAGGCAAATAGTTGCCATGCACGTCAGTCGTTTCGAGCAGCGAAAATTTCACTTCCTTGTGTTGCGCTGCTGCACCTAATGCGAAACAAGCCGCACAAAGTGTGAGAAGGAGTTGCTTCATTTTTTTCGTTTATAATTAATGAATGTGTAAGGTAACTTGTTTTTTTCGTCAGGTTCATGATGCTCTTCACTTTCAACCACCCATTCGTTGACATCGTATGTGGGGAAATAAGTGTCGGCCTCAGTTGGCTCTGCATCAATGTGAGTTAAACACAGGCGGTCAGCTTGTGGCAAAGCTGCAGCATATATGCTTTCACCACCTAGGATGTACACCTCGTCGTCAGCGGCACAAGCTTGTAATGCTGACTCAAACGAATGAAACACTTCTATGCCTGGAGCCGTAAAGTTCGGTTGATGCGTAATGACTACATTGCGTCGGTTGGGTAAAGCCCCCTTGGGCAACGACTCAAATGTTTTGCGCCCCATAACAATGGTGTGTCCTGTAGTGAGATTTTTGAAGTGCTTTAAGTCGGCAGGTAGGTAATAAAGCAGCCCACCCTTGTTGCCTATGGCATGATTAGTGGTGAGTGCACAAATAATGGAGAGGGTCATTTTGTCTTCTGTTTTTTAATTTCGGATGCGCCACTCTTGTGGATAAAGGTTATTGGCTCTGTTACCTAAGTTGTTCAAAAAGCCGAGTGGGTGACCTTTGTAGGTGGCTAACACATAGCCACGTGGCACATCGGCAGATAAGGTGATTGACTCGCGACGCAAATAGCTTAAAGCCTCGTCAAGTGTTAACTCGGCATGTGCAAAGGCTGACGAATCAAGTTGCACAGACATGGCCAAAGCATGTTGCGGAATGCACTTATGGCCTTTTTCTTCAACCATCAACACGCCTGCTGTTAAAGCACGCACCGTAGCGCAAAGGCGTTGCACATCGTCAGCTAATGACTGACGAATGGCTGTAATGTGTGTGTCGTCGGGACGAAGCAATTTAAATTGATTGCTATCTCTTAACCATGCTATCACCTGTGCTCCACCCTTTACTGAGGGTTGTTGACTGTTACGTTGACGTTTGTTTTTCTTTTCTTTGGCTTGGGGTGCCTCAGCCGTTTTGCGTAATAAGGCGAGAAACAAGCCTTCGCCCTTGGTGCGGTGTGGAAAGAAATGGTATACGGGTAATTGTCGGCCCGTGGTGTCGCCCGTGATGCCCCACGATGCTTCAACTTCAATAGGCACTAATTCAGCCCCTAACTCTTGACAGATGCGTGTTACATTGTCTTCATTCTCGGCTCTATTATAGGTACAGGTGCTATAAACCATGTAGCCCCCTTGGCGGAGTGTAGGCCATATACTTTGTACTATGTTCCATTGCCGCGCAACACAAGCGTCTACGGCCTCTGGACTCCATTCATCAACAGCACCCTCATCTTTACGAAACATGCCTTCGCCTGAACATGGCACATCGGCAGCTATGACGTCGAAGAAACTGGTTAAGGGAGCAAACTCTTCAGGGTAAGCTGAGGTGCAAACTACATCGGGGTGTCCCCACTTGGTAAGGTTCTCGGCCAACACTTGTGCTCTTTGCCTTATGGGTTCATTGGCCACGAGCAAATCGCCATCGTGTAGTAATGTACGCCACAAGGTGCTCTTGCCACCTGGCGCGGCACATAGGTCGAGCAGACGATGTGGACGAAAGCCATCTTTCACCATTTGATGATAGGCTTGTGCCACAAACATGGAGGCAGCCTCTTGCACATAATAGCAACCTGCATGTAACAATGGGTCGTAAGTAAACTTGGGCCGTGCTTTAAGGTATGCTCCGTTATCACACCAAGGCACTTGACTCTCTACTTGTTCAGGCATTTCGTCAAAAGGCTTTAACGGATTGCACCGAATGCTCACAGGAGCCTGGGTGTGGGTCAAAGCTTGTAGCAACTTATCGGTTTCATCGCTACCAATGAGTTGCTGCATTTGCTGTATGAACGATTGTTTTATCATGTTACGAATGAGAGTATGCTTTAAACCGATACTTTGGCCGAGATGTGTGGCCAAGGGTCATAGCCTTCGAGTTGAAAATCATCGAAGTGGAAGTCGAAAATATCTTTTACATCGGGGTTGATGATCATACGAGGCAGCTTACGTGGGGTGCGCGTTAACTGTAAACGTGCCTGCTCTAAATGATTCAAATAAAGATGGGTGTCGCCCGTGGTATGTACAAAGTCACCTGCCTTTAGCCCCGTAACCTGTGCCACCATTTGCAATAGCAAAGCGTAACTGGCTATGTTGAATGGTACCCCCAAAAAGGTGTCGGCCGAACGTTGGTACAATTGTAATGACAAACGGCCATCGGCTACATAGAATTGAAAGAGCAAATGGCAAGGTGGCAAATTCATTTTGTCAAGGTCGGCCACGTTCCATGCCGAAACAATCATACGACGTGAGTCGGGGGTCTCCTTTATTTGTTTTATAACTTCTTTTATTTGGTCAATGTGGCCACCATTGTAATCAGGCCATGAGCGCCATTGATAACCATACACATGACCTAAGTCACCGTTTTCATCGGCCCACTCGTTCCATATGCGCACACCATTCTTTTGCAAGTAATGCACATTGGTGTCGCCCTTTAAGAACCATAGCAGTTCGTGAATGATGGACTTTAGGTGTAACTTTTTGGTTGTGAGCAACGGAAATCCATCTTCAAGGTTAAAACGCATTTGGTGTCCGAAAATGCTTTTTGTGCCTGTACCTGTACGGTCAGACTTTTCGACACCATTATCGAGTATATTTTGCAATAAATCAAGGTATTGTTTCATTGTGAGCCATTTTTGTGGGGCAAAGTTACAAATTATTTTGCGAGCTACCTTGTTCACCAAGTGCATAGCTTGCTTATTGATGCATGAACTTTCATGATGACTCTATATATTTTTAACTCGAATGGGGGGGACGAACGCTTTTCAAGCAATACTTGACCCGTTGGCGGAATTTCAGGTTAACGGGTTAACAAGTTGACAGGTTAACAA
>URDV01000120.1 GCA_900546605.1 uncultured Prevotella sp. | reverse complement strand
CTTGATTGCATTCGCCTTGCACGATGATTCAGGCCGCACTTGCTATGTCTGACATACTCCATAACTGATGAGTTTAATACCTATGAAAAGAGAGCATAGTACTCATTGGCACTTGAGCATAGTACTCATTGGCACTTGAGCATAGTACTCATTGGCACTTGAGTATAGTACTCATTGGCACTTGAGTATAGTACTCATTGGCACTTGAGTATAGTACTACTTTTTCTGTAACTTAGTTGACCATATAAAAGTTGTTCTTGGAAGGACCACTTTTTCAATTAAACTCTTTCTTAGAAGTCTCATTAACGGATAATTAATCTTCAATTAATGAGCATTAATGCTTATCGGATTCAACATAAATGACCATGATGTTACTTTAATGGGTAAATATATCGAATGCCCCCAAATAGGAACCACCGTATGCGGAACCGCATGTATGGTGGTGTGAGAGGTCTGTAAACATGAAAGTAGGAGATAAACACCTATGATTAGTGTTTACCTCCTACTCTATTTTGCCTTTAGTTGATAAGTTATTTTACCACCAAAGCACGATCAATAATATCTGCAAGAGCTGCATAGTGAGCCTCTGCATGTGCTTTATGACATAAACTCTGTAGACGTCGTAACTGTTCCAGAACAACTGCCGATGTTTCGCTACTACGATTGTTAGTGTAATAGTTGGTCAAACCATTAATCACCTCACGTTGAAGAGCAGCTCTGTATGATGAAGGCTTTTTGCCGTTTACGGCCTCGCTAAACACTTTATTTACAAGTGTTGGCAAATAATCGGATACTGGATAAGTGGTAGTAAGCCTATTCAATAACGAACCAGACACCATATTGCTTACAACACGACGACCTATATTGTTAAGATAGGCTTGTGCATCGGGATACAAACGATTTATGTAGTCGGTAGAGATAAGCCATCGTGGTTCAGTTAGTATGTTACGATTCAAAAAATCAAGGGCAGCTACTTGCTTAGCACGAGGTTCATCACTATAAACAGCACCAGGTTGATCAACCGTTTTGTAGTCATAATACACACCACCCAAGTTTTTCATAACATGCATGGTGTAACGCAAAAATTGTCCTACGACCTGTCCATACACACTTGATAGGTTTGAGCCATAAATATCACCACTTTGATAGGTCCATTTAGGCAACGCAGGAAGTTCTCGCTTGAGGTTAAGAATGCCATATTCACTTGCCTTGACTGCATCATCGCCCAAATCCTCAGTCTGACAACGTGCATCATTGGTACGGTTGGTCTCGCCATCGCCAAACCATAGTCGTCGGTTATTAGCCAAACGCTCCGTAGTAAGCTTTTCGAGTTCCCAATGATCACTTACATCGTCATATGCGTTCCACATGGGCTTGTAGCCCCACTCTATTGCCCAGCAATCATAGTCGCCTATGCGTGGGAAAATGCCTGCATGTGTAATGCTATCCTCGGGTTGTGCCACGTAGTTAAAACGCGCATAATCCATAATGCTTGGTGTGTGACCATGTGCCTCAACAAAGGCACGCGAACGCAAACTGTCAACAGGTACAGTTGACGAAGAACCAAAATTATGTCGAAGGCCTAAAGTGTGCCCAACCTCGTGTGATGACACAAAACGTATAAGTTGTCCCATTAAGTCGGTGTCGTACTTCATTTTTTGCGCAGCCTCATCAAGCGTACCTGCTTGTATCATATACCAATCGTGTACCAAAGTCATAACATTGTGATACCAGCAAATATGACTTTCGAGAATCTCACCCGTGCGAGGATCATGAACGTTAGGTCCGTAAGCATTTTCAATGGGCGAAGCCAAGTAACGTATGCATGAATAGCGGGCATCCTCCATTGACATAGTAGAGTCATTTTCAGGCCACTCTTTTGCCATAATAGCATTCTTAAAACCTGCTTGTTCAAAGGCTTTTTGCCAATCGTTTACACCCTGAATAAGGTAAGGACGCCATTGTTTAGGAGTAGCGGAATCTATGTAGTAAATGATAGGTTTTTTAGGTTCCACTAACTCTCCGCGTTTCATTTTTTCTGCATCAACGCTATCTTTAGGTTCAAGTCGCCAACGCGTGATAAAGCGTTTAGGGTCGATACGTTGTTGGTTGTCGGAGAAATAGACATAGCTATCGGTAAAATATCCCACACGAGGGTCGAACAAGCGAGGCATCATGGGGTTACTTGGCAGCAACACAAATGACAAGTTTAAGCCCAGGGTAACCTTACCCGTGTACTCAGCAGCATAGTTACTTGACGATGATGACATCCAAGTTTTTACCGTACGCACTTCGGTATTCAGCGGGAAAGTCTTAATGCTTTCAATGTACGAACTTGTAGGCAACAAACCTTGCAGTCCCATGCTTGTTTTTTGCATACGGTTAGGCCCAAGAGCTACATTGTCTTCAAGCAAGAAGCTATTCACCTTAATTTTACTTGCCCCGCGTGGTCCAGGTTCTATTTTGAACGAAGCAATAATAGGATCCTCATTGCTCACAATAATAGCACGGTTAATGTTATCGACGGAATCAGCCTTGTTAACCAACAAGCGTGAACGCATGAGCAACTTACCATCAGGCGACTTTTGAAAATAAACCGTTTGCTCAGCCACCAGTTCTCCTCCATACTTACCTGTATTAGCAGGGGTTGAGGTAAAACGCACGGTAGCAAGCATTTCGCGGTTTAGGAGCGAATCTGGTATAGTAAAGAACCAATCTTGTCCTGCTTTTGTTACATTAAATAATCCTCTCTGCGTAGTAGCTGCTACTTGGGGTGCTGCTGTTTTGGGTGTATTCGTTTTTTTGTTACGGGCCTGTGTTGGCATTATAACCATGGCACCTGCCAATAACATTATTGACAAAAAGTTAAACTTCATACTATATGTTATTAACTCAACATTTTCTTAAATTTATCATACCCTTGGTCTAACCGACTCAGTTGGTAGCTCTCTATGTTTAGCGAAAAAGTTACGGGTACATTTTCGATGTCAAAATAGCTCTTTAGCAAACTTGCCATTTTATATGCCATAGGCGTATTCATCCTTATTAAGTGCATAATGCATTGGCGCGTCTGAGCTGTATTATTGTCTACATTGAGCCACAAGAACAATTCATAATAGCAAGGCAATGTTTGCGACCTGAGCAAGCACATGTAAGTCATAGACTTGTTATCTTCAGTGTCACACTCCAAACTATTTAAGAGGTTTTTGACCTCAACGTGTGATAGCAAACATGGCAAAAAAGCCTCTAAAATCTTTTTACGATCAATAGATGAGCAATATTGCGAAAAGGTACGTAGAACCTCAATATTTAGCTCTAACTTATGAACCTTATACAAGGCTACAGCAGCCTTTAAAAAGGTTCCTAAGTAGGCTTTAGCATTTGTAGGGACAAGAGTTATAAACAATTGCCAATAAATGTCATTATCAGCTTTTACAAGCACTTCTTCAGCCAACAAATACCCACTTGTACGAAAAGCTGATACAGTAAGTGATTGCATAAAGGATTTTAATCCTTCTGCATTGCCACTTTCAACGTATTTTGTTAATCTATCACGCAATAGCGGATTGTGTTTATGAAGAATTGCCATAATGCAAATTTATTGTTTTGGAACTCAAACTTTATGTTCAGTCATGAACATTTATTGCTCATTATTAGCTCTACGCTCAAGCAGCACCACATTCTCAACATGATGTGTTTGTGGGAACATGTCGACGGGCTGAACAGCTACTACTTTATATTCAGCATCGAGCAGCTGCAAGTCGCGAGCTTGTGTGGCAGGATTGCAACTAACGTAAACAATGCGCTTAGGAGCGGCAAACAGTAACGTATTAATTACATCGTTGTGCATGCCAGCACGTGGAGGATCAGTAATAATAACATCAGGACGCCCATGCTGCTCAATAAAGTCTTGATTCAGAATATCCTTCATATCGCCAGCATAGAACAGCGTGTTATCAAGGTGATTAATGCGTGCGTTCACCTTAGCATCTTCAATTGCCTCGGGCACATACTCTATGCCAATAACCTGACGTGCTTGATGAGCCACAAAGTTGGCTATGGTGCCTGTACCTGTGTAAAGGTCATATACCAATTCGTTGCCCGTAAGTTGCGCAAAGTTGCGTGCCACTTTGTATAACTCATAAGCCTGTTCAGTATTGGTCTGATAAAAACTCTTGGGACCGACTTTAAAGCGCAAATCCTCCATTGTTTCATAAATAAAGTCTGTACCAAAATAGGTATGCACTTCCAAGTCACCTATAGTGTCGTTACACTTTAGGTTATTCACCCAAAGCAACGATGTTACCTCGGGGAAATTAGTTTGCACATAATGCAATACGCTATTAGCCTGCTCCTGCTCTACATCGTCATGAATGCTAAATTGTAATAGCAACATTACCTCATGTGTGGCCGAATTACGAATCATCATATTGCGCAGCACGCCATGCCCACCACGAATGTCATAAAACGAGATGTGATGTTCAAGGGCAAAGTGGCGTATGCCATTACGCAAGCGATTGTTAAGATCATCCATTAAATGGCAACAATTAATGTCAAGAATCTTATCAAAGGCGCCAGGAATGTGAAAGCCCACAGCATCCATTACGTCAAACTTTTTGCCCGACTCCACTTCTTGCTGTGTAAGCCATCGCTTGTTTGAAAATCCGAACTCAAGTTTGTTACGATAGTGAGTTTGATGCTTGCTACCCAGTATGGGACTAACCTGTGGCAATTGTACCTTACCTATACGAGTCAAATTATCAACAATTTGTTTTTGCTTGTAGCGCAATTGTTCCTCATAAGGCAAACATTGCCATTTACACCCTCCACACACACCAAAATGTTCACAAAAGGGTTGACTTCGCTTGTCAGAGTAATGATGAAATTTTATAACCTCTGCTTCAGCATAGCTATGCTTTTTGCGACGTACTTGCAAGTCTACCACATCGCCAGGCACAGCATATGGAACAAACACTACCAAGTTATCAACTTTTGCCAAAGCTTTTCCTTCAGCAGCCACATCAGTTATGGTAATATTTTCGAGTATAGGTAATGGTTTTCGTTTACGAGCCATTTTATTCTTAATTAATTGATTATGTTAAATGAAAAATCAATGAAGCATGTTATTTATGGTGGAGAGCCACATGTTATAGTTACTTATCATGCATCATGAGTTTTTGCAATAATTGCGGCATAGCATAATGGTTCAATACTTGTAAAGGAACCACCACAAAATCAGCTGGTGGCATTGTGCTACGTTGAAAAGACAGTTCATAAAGGTCGGCATAAATAACCCTATGCGTAAGCACATGCTTGAAGCCTTTCTTTATAACCCTCCACGTGCCCTTATCTGAAGTTTTCAATTGGTTAAACCAAGCATGTCCCATCACTTCTGCCTCAGAGGGTGCGTGGTCAAACTCAAGCAATAAGAATTCATATAACCCCTGCCAAATGTCGTTAGCTTGCCGCTTATGTAACCACACACCTTGTGGAGTTACAATTTTAATAAAGGCCATGTATCGTTCAGTCACCTTCAGGCTCTTACACTTAATGGGCAATGAAGCAACACATTTGTTATTATAAGCTATGCAAGCATTGGCTAAGGAGCATTGTTCACACAAAGCAGATTGAGGTGTACATTGCATCGCGCCAAAGTCCATTATAGCTTGATTGTAGTCAGCACTTCGCTTAGCAGGTAGCAACTCATTGGCTAACTGCGCAAAAAGCTTTTTTCCCTTGGTTGAATCAATGGGGTCTGTTATACCAAAATATCGACTCAACACACGATAAACGTTACCATCAATCACAGCATGAGGTAGGTTGTAGGCAAAAGAGCAGATGGCTGCTGCCGTATAGGGGCCAACCCCTTTTAGCGCGAGCACGCCCTCATAGGTATGCGGAAAGATGCCCTCATATTCATCAACAATAGTTTGCGCAGCCTTTTGCATATTACGAGCTCGGCTATAATATCCTAAGCCCTGCCATTGGCGCAACACCTCGTCCTCGGATGCACTGGCCAAGTCTTTGACAGTAGGAAAGGCTTGAATAAATCGAACATAATAATCATGGCCTTGCGCTATGCGTGTTTGTTGCAAAATAATCTCCGACACCCATATTTTATAAGGGTCGGAGATGTTACGCCATGGCAAGTTGCGCTTGTGCACATCATACCATGATAGAATTTTTTCAACAAATAAATCCATGCATGCTCTTTATGTTTTTGGCAAACATTTTATTTAATGAAACAATTTTATTCGTTGTTCCTCTGAAAGTTTGCATACCAATAGTTTACCATCCTTCTCGGCCACTACGTATCCATCAAGACCTTGAATAACAACTTCCTTTTTGCCACAAGCATGCACTATGGTATTATACGAATCGAATAACTTAATATGTTCACCAATGCATACATTGCCATATTTGTCTTTTTCAGATTGTTCACGCAAAGAGTTCCAAGTGCCCAAATCACTCCAAGCAAACGAAGCTGGGAATACAAAAATCTCTTCAGCTTTTTCTAATATGGCATAGTCCACCGAAATGTTGTTACATTGTGGATACATCTCGTCAATGCGCTTTTGCTCCTCATCAGTGTCATAATAAGGTAACATATCTTCAAAAATTTCAGATATACCAGGTTCGTACACTCTAAACGCATTAATTATAGTATTGACATTCCATATAAATATGCCAGAGTTCCAAAGATAATTAGGTTGTTTCAAGTACTCTTGTGCCACGCTGAGCGAAGGTTTTTCCTTGAACTCGTCTACTCTAAATATGTTTTGTTTACGCGATGATGAATAATTCAAATCAGCTTTAATATATCCATACCCCGTTTCAGGACGCGTAGGCTTAAGCCCTAACGTTACCACGGCATCGGTTTCGGCAGCAAACGACAAGGCATCGTCAATAGCGTTTTGAAAAGCCTGTTTATCAAACACCAAGTGATCG
>URDV01000119.1 GCA_900546605.1 uncultured Prevotella sp. | reverse complement strand
TCTGGTAGAGGGGCGAGGGGCGTCCCACGTAGTCACGTAGTAGTTGGTCAAACTCTTTTTTAAACGCTTCACTATCAATAATTTTGCGATAGTTGTTGCGCAATTCGGCCACGCACTTTTGTAATATCTCGGGTATGTAAGCACCGCCGTAGCGGCCAAAGTAACCATTCTCTGTAACGTCGTATTTCATAGAAACGTAGATTTTAGCAAGTTTTGTTGTTGTGTATATGTAAAAAAAATGCGGCCTCGTCGTAAGCTATCTTGACGGGCCGCTTTGAAGTATCATAATCAACTATGGCATTTCAATGTGCAGGGTACGAAGCATCAGCTTACGACATAGAGTTGTAAGCAGCGCCACCAATACATATTATTTACTATGCTGTATAACATAATGTTTATTGTTTTATTGTTTCGCTTGCAAATGTATAGTATTGCTGTGATATAGCCAAACAAAATGAAAGAAAATTTTAGCTGATACGGTTTTTTATGGTCGAGATGTGTTTTTAGTTTTGATTTTAGGTTATTTCTTGGTTTTGAGTTTTTAGACTATGAGGTTATAATGTACGAATTTTAAATTGTATGCTTATTTTCTAAAAATCAGAATTGGTAAGTAGGTATTCAAATTTAGTTGATATGAGTTGGTGCAGTATTTCGCTCATAAACATAGGTTGAAGAGGGAGCGTAGCGGGCTACATGACCGATGAAACCTATGTTTATGGGTGAAAGAATGCGCCAAGGCATATCGACTCATTCTAAACATGATTATATAAACTAATTTTGAGTACCTACTTAAAGGTGGCTTGAATGGTTAATGTCGCGCTTAGCTGAGATATACTAATGTGAAGAACAAATTAATTTTGAATACCTACTTAACCTCAAATATTGCTGTTTGGTAAAACTCAGAACTATGATATTACTTTTCGATGATATTTTACTCCCCCCATTAAAAAACCCCTAATGCATGCTTGACAACGCATTAGGGGGAATGATGTTGGGTTGAGAATGTCCACTTAACATTGTGATGGTGGAGGAAATACTATTGCAAACTTCCGCCCGCAATGTCAAGCAACTCATTAGTAATGGCTTGCTGACGCGTTTTGTTGTAGGTAAGTGTTAACTCACGCAGCAAATCGTCGGCATTGTCGGTGGCCACTTGCATGGCCATAACACGTGCTGCATGTTCGCTTGCTAAACTATCGAGCAAGGCCGTGAAGAGCTTAAGATGAAGCGATTTAGGAACTAACTGATTTACCACCTCTTGTTTAGATGGTTCAACAATAAAGTCCAACTGATGGGTTATGTTAGTAGTCGCTTCTTGCTCCTGAGACAGTTCATGAACTTGTAGCTTGATAGGTAAGAATTCTTCGTCGGTAAGAATTTGTGTACCAGCACTTTTAAAGTGGTGATAAATTAAATCAGCCCGATCAATCGTTCCGTTGGCATAGAGTTGCATGATTTCGGTGGCTATGGCTGCCGCCTTTTCATATGAAGGATGGTCGAGTAGGGTAGCATAGTCGGCTGTGATGTCAAAGCCAGCTTTGCTAACAGCGTCGGCAGCCTTTTTGCCTAAGGGGTAAACATGTACAATGTCGATGCCCGCTTTGCGGTAGGCTTCAACTTTATGATTGAAAGCCTTGATAGCATTGGCGTTAAAGCCACCACAAAGCGAGGTGTTCGATGTGTAAAGAACAATGGCCACACGCTTCACTTCACGCTCTCCAGCATAGGGTGTGTCAATTTCACCCTCCATGCTACTCACAAAGGTCGACATGATGTGGTTGAGTTGACGCTCATAAGGTCGCATGCGCTCAATAGAGAGCTGTGCATGGTGAAGTTTTGACGATGCAACCATCTTCATGGCACTCGTGATTTTTCGGGTGCTGTTCACCGATGCAATTCGCGTTTTAACTTCTTTAAGTGAGGCCATAATTGTTATGCTTTATATTGTCCTGCCACGTCAGCTGCCACCTTCTCAATGTTTTGGCAAACAGAGTCGTTTAATTTGCCTGCAGCCAATTCGGCTAATACGCTATCGGCATATTGTGCACGTATTACTTGTAGGAAGTTGTCTTGAAAATCGCGCACCTTGTCAAGAGGCACATCCTTGAGCAAGCCATGTGTGCCACAATAGAGTATAGCCACTTGCTCTGCAACGGGCATAGGGCTGTATTGGGCTTGAATTAAGAGTTGGTTGTTCTTACGTCCACGGTCAATGGTCATGGCTGTGACGGGGTCCATGTCGGATGAGAACTTGGCAAATGCCTCTAGCTCGCGGTACTGTGCTTGGTCAATTTTTAGGGTACCAGCCACCTTCTTCATACTCTTGATTTGAGCAGCACCACCCACACGGCTTACTGAGATACCTACATCGATGGCGGGGCGGAAACCTTGGTTGAATAAGTTTGTGTCCAAGTAAATTTGACCATCGGTAATAGAGATGACGTTGGTGGGAATATAGGCCGAAACGTCGCCAGCTTGTGTTTCAATAATAGGTAGGGCTGTGAGCGAACCTCCACCTTTTACCTCATCTTTAAGGCAAGCGGGTAAGTCGTTCATGTTTTTGGCCACCTCTTGCTGATTGTTGATTTTTGCAGCGCGTTCAAGCAAACGTGAGTGTAGGTAGAATACATCACCTGGGTAGGCTTCACGACCAGAGGGACGACGCAGGATAAGTGAAATTTCACGATAGGCAACGGCTTGTTTTGATAGGTCGTCGTACACTACGAGAGCGTGCATACCACGATCGCGGAAGTACTCGCCAATGGCGGCACCAGCAAAGGGGGCATAGTATTGCATGGCGGCAGGCTCGCCTGCTGTGGCACTTACAATGATAGTGTAGCTCATGGCACCAGCTTGCTTGAGGGTGTTAACAATGTTGGCCACGGTTGAAGCCTTTTGGCCAATAGCTACATAGATGCAATAAACGGGGTCGCCTGCTGCATAGTTGCCCTTTTGATTAATAATGGTGTCAATAGCAATAGCCGTTTTGCCTGTTTGACGGTCGCCAATAATCAACTCACGTTGTCCACGACCAATAGGAATCATGGAGTCAACGCTCTTTAGTCCCGTTTGTAGGGCTTGTGTAACGGGTTGGCGATAGATAACGCCAGGTGCTTTGCGGTCGAGTGGCATTAAGTATTTTTTGCCTTCGATGCTTTTGCCACCATCAATGGGGGTGCCTAAGGGGTTGATTACGCGTCCGAGCATATCGTCGCTCACCTCAATTGAGGCAACCTTGCCGGTTCGCTTTACGCTTTGTCCCTCTTTAATGCCTTCAGATGGACCGAGTAGCACGGCACCCACGTTGTCCTCTTCAAGGTTCATGGCAACCCCCATCACGCCGTTCTCAAATTCGATAAGTTCGTTCTCGGTAACGTTGGTAAGTCCGTAAATGTGGGCTACGCCATCACCTATTGACAAAATTGTGCCCACCTCCTCGAACTTGACATCGGTGTTGATATCTTGAAGTTCGCGCAGTAGAACTTCGCTCACTTCGCTGGGTTTTATATTGTTGGACATTTAATTTTGATTTTTTTAATGTTTAAGCTTGAAGCAAGTAACTAATGTTCGCCTTAGCACTATTGTACATGATGCGTGTGCAGACATGTGTAAAGTTGGCTTAACTCATTCACTCTTAAAAAGAGTATACTTACTTCAGTTCACGTTTAATTTTAGCAAGTTGCGTGCGCACGCTTGCATCTAAGCGGTAGGTGTCGTATTCCAAAATGAAGCCACCGCCAATAGCAGGCTCTTCGCTTACTTGAAAGTCGACTTTGCATTTCGATTTAGCCTCGACCATTTGTTGCAGTTGAGCTATCAAGTTGCTGGTGAGAGCCGTTGGAACCACCAATTTGCTTTTGATGATGTGCTTTTGCTCACGATAGATGGTGCCGTAAGAGTGAGCCACAAACATCATGATGTCGGCACGTCTCTTTTTGAGCACCAATTTTACGAATTGGGTGAGCGAGCTTGATGGTTTTGTTTTGCCACAAGCCGCAGTTGTGAGCAATTGCTCCTTTTGGACATCAGTCAACACGGGGTTGAGCAGAGCCTGTTGCAGAGCAGGCACCGTTAAGAAGGTATCGGCTAGGGTAGCCATTTCGGCATACACCTTATCATCCTCCTTTTGCTCTTGTGCAAATAGCAACAAAGCTTTGGCATATCGCATAGATATGATGCCTAAATCCATAATGGCTTAATCAATTAAAATATGGTTGTAACCAGCCCTTCTTAGCCTTTGCACACCTCATCGAGCATTTTTTCAATGAGTTGCTGTTGTTCAGCATTGTTGGCAAGTTTTTGACGTACTACTTTTTCGGCAATAACGACAGAGAGGTCGGCTACCGTTTGACGTATGTCGCGTAATGCATTCTCTTTTTCGGCCGCAATTTGTGTTTTTGCCTCTTGCAGCATTTGAGCACCTTCATCTTGTGCCTTTTTGCGAGCCTCGTTTATCATGCTGTCGCTTGTGGCCTTGGCTTGTGCCAAAATTTCGGCTTGTTTAGCGCGAGCCTCGTTGAGTATGCGTTCGCTCTCTTGCTGAATGCCCGCTAAGCGTTGGTTTGCTTCGTGTGCCTTCTGCAATGATTCGTCAATATAGTTTTTGCGGTCTTCTACCATCTTTGTGATAATGGGAAAGCCGAACTTTGCCATTAAGAAACAGACGATGAGAAATGCCAACAGCATCCAAAACAACAATCCGAAGTCGGGTGTGAGTATGGATGGCAGATTGATTGACTGCATATGATATAGTTAAAAGTAAAGTTTCTGTAAAAAAAGGAGTTTTGTAGTTGGAGTGGGGCAGCGTTATGTAACTCACAACTCTGCACCACTCTTACTATCAAACTTTCGCTTCTTCAGTAGTTCTTTTTTACAAGAAGAGGCAGAGCAAGCATACAATTACTGCGAAAAGGGCTACACCCTCAACCAACGCAGCAATAATGATCATGTTGGTACGGATGTCGCCTGTTGACTCAGGCTGGCGAGCGATAGCCTCCATGGCTGCGCTACCAATGCGGCCAATACCCAAACCTGCGCCAATGGCAGCAAGAGCGGCACCAATGCCAGCGCCCAACTTAGCAAGACCTGCTGCACCTGCGGCAGCTTGTAACAATGCGATTAAAAGAGTCATAATGTATTAATTTTTATGGGTTTTTGATTTGTTATTGATTCTTTAGGTTTAACCACTAATGCGTGGTTAGTGGCGTATGACGATTGAGCCGACGCCACTTGAGTTTTTAGGCATGGTGCTCAGTATGAGCCAAACCTATGAAGACTGCGCTCAGCATGGTGAACACGTAGGCTTGAATGAATGCTACAAGCAGTTCAAGACAATTCATGAACACCATCATGATGAAACTGACAATGGTGAGCGGAGTACCAATGACAGCGCCTAACTGGCATGTGATAAAGATGACACACGTGAGCGACAGAATGATGGCGTGTCCGCCCATCATGTTGGCAAACAAACGTACCATTAAAGCAAATGGCTTGGTAAAGATGCCAAAAAGCTCAATAATGGGCATCATGGGCACAGGGCACTTGAGCCATGTGGGAACAGGCGGCCAAAGTATCTCCATCCAATACTCTTTGTTGCCAAAAATGTTGACAAGGAGTAAGGTGCAGAGGGCTAAAACAAAGGTGATGTTAATGTTGCCCGTGATGTTGGCTCCACCAGGAAATATAGGTAGCAGTCCTAATAAATTCGTGATGAATATAAAGAAGAATGCTGTGAGTAGAAAGGGGGCGTATTTTTTGTAATGTTTTTCGCCAACTGAAGGACGTATTAAGTCATCGTTGATGGACATAACAAACATTTCGACCAATCCTACAAAACCGCCAGGTGCTTTATCACCAGGTTTACGTCCTTTGTACCATCGGGCAGAGCCTATGAATATGGCGCACATTAAGAACACCACAATCCAAATCTGTACCACGTCTTTGGTGATGCTAAGGTCAAGCGGACGTACATCTTCACCAGTGGAAGTGTGTTCGTATATTTTACCATTCTTTTCGTTGTTGAGGAAAAAGCCTTGGTAAGTGCCATCGGCACTATTGTGAAAACGTGCCGAACTAAACACATGCCATTCGCCATTTTCGCTCTTAACGATGATGGGGAGCGGAATGGAGATGTGGTGTCCGTTAAGGGTGGTGATATGCCATTCATAAGCATCGCTCATGTGTCCTAATACAATCTCTTTTACATCGATTGATGGTTGTTTACTCTCGTTGCTTGAACCATTGGCTTGAGCTGAGAGTAGAGAAACAAAGAACAATGTTATGAGGCACAAATGTTTAATACTGAAGTGTTTCATTGCTTCTTTTTGAGTTTTTGCTCCATTTCAATGTAGAAGATCATAGAGGTGATTACATTGGCAATGTAGAGCACTAAAAGGTTGATGGCGAAAGCCAAAATGTTGCGTCGGTCGGCTAATGCATAAACTAACAGAATGGCTACAACAAGAAGAAAACGGACAACCTTTATAACTAAGTAAAAACTTAGCGCACGTTTGCCACCATCCCTCATAACCCACTTATAGGCTATGCCGCTCACAACGTTCAAAGCCATGAACAAAGTGACGTTGACCAATAAGAGTGGGACTTGTTGTAAAGCTATTTTTTGTCCAGCTAACATTAGCTCAAACATGAACAACAACGCGCTTACGATGAAAAATGTAATCGCCTTGATGCCCATGTAACGGGCTATTCGCTTGTCAAATGTGTCCATAGTACAGGTTCGGGGTGTTTTGTAGTATGAGAATAGAGTGAAGTCAGTAAATATTTTAGTTTATTATAAAGTACAATCGAGAGGGTATAGCAATATCAAAGAGGTGAGCAAGATGCTGTGTGGGCATTCGTCAACCTAAGGCTACAAACTCATATGTGTTATGAAAGAGGATGCAGCGGTGACTTGTCCTGTCACATAGTCCTCAATGATATAGAAAACTCGTTGTACAACTTCACTCACGCCCCGAAACTGGCATGGTAGATCG
>URDV01000118.1 GCA_900546605.1 uncultured Prevotella sp. | reverse complement strand
GAAGATTTCATCGGTTCCGAGATTGATCATAGGCTCAATGGTGAATACCATGCCTGGTACGAGTAACATGCCATGATGGTGTGTGTTGTAGTGGTCAACTTCGGGGTCTTCGTGAAACTCTAATCCTACTCCATGTCCGCAAAGGTCGCGCACTACACTAAATCCGTTCTTTTTTGCATGCTTTTCAATAGCTTTGCCTATATCGCCTACAAAGCCCCAAGGTTTAGCGGCTTCAGCACCTATTTCAAGACATTCTTTTGTAACGCGCACAAGTTTCTCTTTTTCGGGAGAAGTCTTACCTATAATAAACATGCGCGAGGCATCACTATAATAGCCATCAAGAATGGTGCTTACATCGACGTTGATGATATCACCTTCTTCAAGTACTTCAAATTCAGAAGGTATGCCATGGCACACCACTTCGTTGATACTTGTACAAACGCTTTTAGGAAAGCCTTCGTAGTTGAGTGGAGCAGGAATGGCTCCATGGGCTATGGTATAGTCGTAAACGAGTTTATCAATATCTTCGGTACTCATGCCCGCATGAATTTCTTGTTGTACCAAGTCGAGCACACCAGTGTTAACTTCACATGAGCGCTTGATACCTTCAATTTGTTCAGGCGTTTTAATCAAATTACGAGTGGGAACAAGTTCACCTCGGTTTTGATAACTCAGTATTTTTTTGTCAAAATCTGTAGGTTCTTGCCCTTTGGGCACATACCAATTTCTGATTTTACTTTTGAACATATTTAAATGGTGTAAGGGCGCTTAGCCAATACGGTGCAAAGTTAGTGCAAACCGAGCGCAATACAAAATGAAAGTCCTAAAGACTTTCATTTTTATTGCCGAGGTGCCGCCTAAGTTATTTAAAGTTAGAGTGCATTCGACATATAGAGCCCCTATTCTTTTCGCTAAAGAACAATAAAACCTACCAAGAAACGGCTTATCGGCTTATTCTTGGTAGGTTTGATAAGAGATTCACAAAAGTGAAAGTAGTTTTTTATTTTTTACTATTAGGCTTTTGCAAACCATATCCCTTGCGTTTATCTTCGATAATAAGAAGACAAGATATGACAATAGCAATAGCACCGAAGCAAGCAAAAATAGTCATGGTTTGTGTATAGTCAATCACACCATTGTGTGTGTTGCTTTGATTTACCTTTCCGATCCATACAGGAACAAGAGCCAAGCCTATGTTCTGAATGTAAAAGATTAAGGCGTAAGCTGTTCCTAATAACTTCATAGGGATAATTTTGGGTACAGAAGGCCACATGGCCGAAGGAACCAAACCAAAGGCAATACCTAACACAATCATTACGATGATAGCCAATATCCATGAGTTGAGTGGCAAAGCAAAGGTAATGTGTACGAGTGTAAGCAATACGCTACCAATGAGCATAAGAGTGGCACCCTTGCCATACTTATCGTAAATGCTGCCAAACAATGGGGTAAGGAATATGGTGCCAAAAGGCAACATGGCGGGAATCAGACCTGCTGTGGCTTCAGGTACGCTATACTTCATCACCATGAGTTTGGTGGCAAACTTTAAGAAGGGGAATACACCTGCGTAGAACATTAAGCAAAGTACGGCAACATACCAGAATCCACGATTGCAGAAGAGCGTGCCCAAATCTGAAAATTTGAATCCTTCTTCGGGTTCGCTTTGAACAGCGGTAGCCGAAGCATCCTCTTTTTTATCCATTACGCAGTAAACGATGAAGGCAATCATGCCTGCACAAAGCATGGCTGCACCTAACCCTACCGATGCTGATACGCCACCCATGGCTTTGGCAAAGGGAAGAGCATAGGCCAAGGCTCCTGCAGTACCAATACGTGCTAAAGCTACTTGTAGACCCATGGCTAAGGCTAACTCATGGCCTGTAAACCACTTTACAATGACTTTGCTCACGGTGATACCTGCTATTTCGCAGCCTACACCATAAACGGCAAAACCTGTTGCCGCTAAAACCACTTGTGTTTGGTAAGTGCCGAAAAAGGGTACTGCAATGCTGCCATCGAAGTTGTGACCTACAGCGTACCATTTGATGAGGGCACCGCTAAACATTAATACAGTTGACATGATACCTGTGAAGCGAATGCCAAATTTGTCGAGGATGATGCCACCAAAGAATAGGAGCAAAAGGAATACATTAAAGTAACCATAGGCCCCTGAAAAGAATCCATACTCATCGCTCGTCCATCCGAGTCCCAAGCCACCCTCTTCTTTAGCTGCAGTCAATAAGGGTTCGAGTGGTGACATAACGTCGGTGAAGAAATAGCCGAACATCATTGTTACGCTGACAATAACAAGGGCTGTCCAACGAGCCGACTTTGAATCACTCAGTTTTTTTTGAAGTTGTTGTGTCATATTTTTTGTATTTGTGTTTACTTTAAGTATTTGTCGAGCCAACGGAAAAAGGTGCGCTGCCACAAAATGCCATTCTGTGGTTTTAGTACCCAATGATTCTCATCAGGGAAGAGTAAAAGTTGTGCATCGATGCCACGCATACGTGCTGTGTTAAAAGCCGATTCGGCATGCGTGTATTCAATGCGGAAGTCTTTTTGGCCATGTATGCAGAGAATAGGGGTGTCCCATTTATCTACATAGAGATGAGGTGAGGTAGAAAATACCTTTTGAACTTGTCCATCGGCCGCTTTCTTCCAAGGTGCTGATCCCATGTCCCAGTTAGGGAACCACATTTCTTCTGTTTCGACATATTGTTGCTGGGTGTTATAGATGCCGTCGTGCGCAATGAAGGCTTTGAAGCGTTTGTTGTGGTTGCCTGCCAACCAATAGACACTATATCCACCAAAACTGGCTCCTACCGCGCCTAAGTGGTCACTATCAACATAAGGCTCTTTGGCTATGTCATCAATGGCACTAAGATAGTCTTGCATACAAAGACCTGAATAGTCACCTGAAATCTCCTCTAACCACTCCATACCAAAACCAGGCAAACCGCGTCTGTTAGGTGCAATTACGATGTAGTCATTGGCTGCCATAATTTGCATGTTCCACCTAAAACTCCAAAATTGGCTAACGGGTGATTGTGGGCCACCTTCGCAGAAGAGTAAAGTAGGGTACTTCTTTGATGGATCAAAGTGGGGAGGGTAGATAACCCAACATAGTTCTTGCTTACCGTCAACCGTTTTAACCCAACGTTCTTCCACTTTACCAAATGTAAGTTTGTCATAGAAGTATTGGTTCTCATGTGTGAGCTGTTCGGCAGTAGCACTTTTTGCTAACGGCAAAACAAATACTTCATCGGCAGCGCTCATGCTCTGGCGTTTGCAATAAAGACTTTTGCCATCGGGGGCTAAGCCCAAAAGAGAATAGTCTGCTACGTCGTTGGTAAGAGCCTTGTGTTCGCCCTTTAAGTTTGTTTGGTAAATGTTGGTTTTTCCGTGCCAAACGCCTGTAAAGTAGAGTGTACGGCTATCTTTACTCCAACAGAATTCATTTACGCCACTTTCAAATTTTTCAGTAACATAAGTTTTGTTTCCTGTTTTAAGGTCAAGTACGCAAAGTCGCGTGCGATCACTCTCATATCCATCACGTTCCATGCTACTCCATGCAACGTAGCGCCCGTTGGGTGAGAATTGCGGATTTTGGTCGTAGCCCATGTTGTAGTCAGCCTTGGGATGGTTTACGGCTTGATCTTTGAGCGAACGGTCTTCTTCAATAGTTGGGGCTACGTAGTCGGCAGGTTTGCAAAGGTTCTTAGTAGTCCCCGTAGCGATGTCGTAAAGAAAAATGTCACTATCGGTGCTGATGGCATAAGCTTTTCCTACTTTTTTGCGACAAGTGTAGGCAATGTTTTTTGAATCAGGACTCCAAGCTAATTGTTCAATTCCGCCAAAAGGCATCATGGGACATTCGTAGGGCTCACCCTCAAGCAAATCCTTAGTAGTTCCAACTTTGTCTCCATCAAAATCGGCTATAAAGGGATGTGGTGCTGAAGTTACATAGGTATCCCAATGCTTATACATAAGGTCGTTGATGACCATGCCTGTGGCAAGTGGCAGGTCAGCATCGTTCTTTTGAATACTGTGGTTCTGATCCACTTCCATAATGAGAATTACCTTTTTACCATCGGGCGAGAACAGAAAGTCAGCCACATCATTTACCGTGTTGCTGATTTGCTGACGATGGGTTCCATCAACATTCATCTTCCAAAGCTGACTGCTGCCACTTTCAGCCGAAAGATATACAATCTCCTTGCCTCCGTTGATGTATGTGGCTCCCATTTCGCTCTTCGAACTAGTGGTGAGCTGCTTAACAGCACGTGACTTGAGATTGATGGTGTAGAGCACAGAGTGACTTTTGTTTTGTTTCACGCTGTAATAGGTTACGGCATAGACGGCTTGTTGCCCGTCGGGCGATACCTTGAACCCTCCTACACGACCCATAGCCCAAAGTGCTTCAGGTGTCATGCGGTCAGATGTCAGCGTAGGGTGTTGCTTGCCAATAAAGTTAGCATTCTGTGCTTGTGTCGGAGTAGCAATGACTGCCGACGCAGCAAAGGCCGTGGCTGTAAGCATGGTTGTGATTAAGTTCATATAGTATGATTTGTGATTACAAAATAGAAGAAGCTAAAAGCCAAAACCATAATAGGTATATAGCTTTTAGCTTCTTTCCTGTTAGATATGCTATTGTCAGAGTTCTTTGAACCGCCAGTTACTGTTCATAACTCTTACTTCTGTTGGCGTCGCTGTTGAATCTCTTGTTGACGCTTCATCATCTCCTCTTGTTGTTTTTGAAGAGCTTCGAGGCGTGCTGCCAATCCGCTGGGCTTTTTGTTAGGATTGTTCTTGTTAGCTTGATAGTTAGCTTCGAGCTTGGCAAGGAGTTTTTTGTCGTCAGTAGTCTTGCGCAGGTACCACATGGTCAAGGCGCTGAAAAGGAGCGAAATGAAATAGTAGTAGTTAAGACCTGCTGAGTACTTATTGAACATGAAGAAGAAGAATAGCGGCATGAGCATCATCATCCATTGCATCATCTTCATTTGTTGCGCCTGTTCGCCCGACATTGTTTCGCGCTGTTGACGCATGGTCATAAAGCTATAGAGCAAGTTGGTGGCGCAGAAAAGCAAGCAGAATAGGCTGAGGTGATTGCCTAAGCCCCAAATGTTAGTGTTCCACGAAATAAGTGAATCGTAGGTTGAAAGGTCATCGGCCCAAAGGAAACTCTGCTGTCGCAACTCAATAGCGTTAGGCACAAAGTTGAACATAGCAATCCAAATAGGCATTTGAATGAGCATAGGCAAGCAACCACCCATAGGGCTTACTCCGTACTGCGAGTAAAGAGTCATGGTTTCTTGCTGACGCTTCATAGCATCCTCTTGTTTGGGGTACTTTGCTGCGATTTCATCAACTTTGGGTTTTAATACGCGCATCTTTGCACTGCTCAAGAAACTCTTGCGAGTGGGCACATACACAATGGCACGCAGTAAAAGCGTAATAAGTAACAATACGACACCCATAGGTAAGCCCAATTGGGTGAAGAAATCGAATACGTAAAGTGTAAAGAAACGGTTAATCCACTTTACGATAGGCCAACCTAAGTAAACTAAACCTTGCAAGTCGTTGTCGTGTTCTGACACCTTGAAGTTGTCCATTTTTTGGAGCAAACGATAGTTGTTGGGGCCAAAGTAGAATTGGAACTTAGAAGGTTTAGCACCGCTTGCATCAAAGTTTGCTGCCATGTTGGCTGTATAGTTTTTCAAATAGCCACATCCTTCTTCCAGTTGTTCACTTTTGACATCAACGTTCTTCATAGGTTCGGCTGCTAAGAGCACAGAACTGAAGTATTGGTTTTTAAAGGCAATCCAATCAACGCTTTCGGTTACGCTTTCCTCCTTAGTTTCATTTTCTGGCATCTTTTCGGTGTCATTATCATGCTTTTTATAGGTAAGCGTAGAGTACATGTTTTCAAAGTAGAAGCCCTTTTCTTGTTGTGCTACACGATCATGCCAATTCATTTGAATGGTTTGTGTGCTTGATGGCAAATATTTTTGTAAACCATTGGCTTTGACTGTGAAGTTAACCAAATAATTGTCGGGTAACAACTGATAGCAGATGTCAATGCTTGCGCCATCTTTGGCTGCCAAACGCATAGTAACTGTGCTATCTGTTTGGTTAATGGGAGTAAAGTAGTAGTTGTCAAAGCTAAGCGCACCCTCTTTGGTGTCAAGTTTAAAGTTTAAACCAGCATTTTGAGCGCTATAGAGCAAGAGGGTGTTATTATTGTTAGCTTCAAAGTCTTTGTAACTTTTGTACTCATTAAGGCGTACTTCGCTGATAGAACCACCCTTGGTGTTAAGTTGGATGGTTACCTTGTTGTTTTTAAGTACAACGGTTTTAGCTTCTCCCTTTGTGGCAGCATAAAAGATGTCAGTGCTGTCAGTTTGAGCTTGTACAGCAATGTTTTTTTGAGCTGCAGTTTGTTGCTTGTTGTTATCTGCCTTTTGAGTAGTTTGTTCAGTTCGTTCGCCTTGCAGATTTTTTTCCTGATTGGTGTTGTACCAACTGAATCCAATTAGTACAGCGGCCATTAGTACCAGTCCAACAATCGTGTTTTTGTCCATTTTGATGTTTTAGTTTGGAGTTTTGGGGTTATGAGGTTGTTTTTATATTTAAAAAGTCATGTCCTTATAAAGTATAAAACACTTGATGTAGAATATTATGGGGCTACCGAAAATATAAATTGTAGAGAGAAGTAAAAAATGCTGCGTGCATTCTCACCATGTGTAATAACTCTTAGTTAAGTATATTTTCAGTGTAGCCCCATAATCTAACCTCAAAACTTTAAACTCTTATTATTGTTTTTTGTTTTCAATAGCAGCCTTTACAAAGTCGAGGAACAGAGGGTGTGGCTTCAATACTGTGCTTGAATACTCTGGGTGGAATTGTGTGCCGACATACCATGTTAAAGTTGGAATTTCAACAATTTCAACCAAGTCAGTATCAGGGTTTGTACCTACGCATTCCATTCCCGCAGATCGGAAGAGCACACGT
>URDV01000117.1 GCA_900546605.1 uncultured Prevotella sp. | reverse complement strand
CATCTCTCCTTGCAAATGTGTGGCCGTTTTAGCTTTGTTTGCGGGTGCAAAGGTAGTATTTTATTGGTTATACACCAAATTTTTTTAGATTTTATTTGAAATACAAACCCTATTGTGTACTTTTTCCTTTGTAAAAAGTGATATCTTAATGCTGAATAATGATGAATGAGAAATTGGGGGGTTAATGAATGATACCACTATTTGAATGATTTTTAAGCACATTTTAAATGCCATCAGCTCTCTGATAAAAACATATGTGTAAGCCACATTTTATTCATACTTACCCGCTGGCGGAATTCTTGGTTGACAGGTTGACAAGTAAGTAGGCTACACACCACTTATTATATTAAAGTCAGAATAGTAAGAATCAAAAAGAACTTGACAAACTTACCCGTTAAACCGTTAGTTTGTCAACTTGTTTGCTCAACTCGCCCACGCGTTCTTATTTATTACATTCCATTTACAACAACATTTCATAAAACAACAAATATTTAAAAATTAGCAGCCCATAATTTGCTAAGCCAACAAAACATTTGCACAAAATAAGTATATTTCGTATATTTGCAGCGAATAGTTTGCATCTGATACTATAAAATAGGTGTCCACAATTATTTTAGATTGCTAATTGTGCTTTTTCAGCAAAACATATTTATGGGGAACATCTATTCTCACTATTTTAATCACATAGTTTGGTGAAGGACGTAGCAACATACTGACCATTCACCTATTTAAGTCTCACAAATGCATCTCTACTTAAGAGTTACGACTATTCGCCACTCTATACTTTCTATTCCGTTGAATATAACAATATGATTAGAAAATAACATAAATAATAATTACCCAAATCTACAAATCAACAACTAACTATTATGAGAAGATTTACCTTTTTCTTCTTTGCATTGTTCGCATGCCTTATGGCAAGCGCACAAAGTTCGTTGCCCGATTTTAGCACTGAGAGTGCTCCAGTGTACTACCCCGTTAAGTTTAAAACGGGTGGTAACTACTTGAGCGATCAAGGTCAAGGCAACAAAATGAAGACAGTTAATGCTAAGGGAACGAATGCTACGCAATTCCAATTCATTGGCCAACAGTCAAATTTTATAATGAAGAGCAAAAGCGGCAACTACGTCGGTTTTTCAGGCGACCGCTTTATTACTACCACTAAAGAGAACGCAGTTCAAATGGCCATTATTAATGGTTCGGCTGACAAGTATTTTGAACTAAAGCGCGCCAACCAGAGCAAAGCCATGAACCAGTGGGGTGCTACTACTGCTGGTGTTGAGTTAGGCGAGTGGAATGCAGGTGATGGCAACAACCAACTCTTCTTTGAAGGCGCCAGTGGAACTTTGTCTGAACTTAAGAACGATTATAAAAAACTGGTCGGTCAAATTAAGGATGCACAAGGTTACAAATTCTTCTATCACGATGCCACAGCTGCCGTAGCTACCATTCCTGCAACTGAACCTACCACCAAAGAAGGCTATCAGAAGGCAATCAGCGATATGCAAGCTGCCCTCACTGCACTAAATAGCGGCACTGCACAAGGCACTGAAATTGAAGGTAAGCATGTATTCCTTGCTAACAAGTTGCACACCACCTTCTTTGCCTATGACAATGGCGGCAAAATGGGTTCAAAAACAGCCAGCTACAATAGCGAATCTATTTGGATGTTTGAAAAGGCCGACAATGGTCAGTACTACATTAAGAATGTGGGTACAGGTCTTTATGTAGGAACCATTCCTACTAGAAACGATGTCCCCGTAAGCATGGTTGAAAAGGCTGAAGCTGGCACCTACTTGGTTGAAGCATCTGCCTACAATGGCTACTGCTTTATTTACAGCACAACGGGCGAAACAGACCGCGAAGCACTTCACATGGTTAACTGGAATGGTGTAGTGCGCTGGACCAAGGGAGCTGATGCCTCACAATTTTTGCTGATTGACGCTACTGAGGTGGAAGCAGCCTATGCCAAGTATTACACCATTATGAATGGTAAGGGTGGATACGTTAGCACTGAAGATAGCTACACTGACAATGGTAGCTTAAAGTTGAACAATGCTTCAAAACCTCGCAACATGAAGGGCTTGTGGCATGTGTACAAAGCTACCAACAACACCTATCGTATTATTAATGCCAGCACAGGTACCGTAATGGCTGTAACAGGCAGCGAAGCTGCTGCACGTGCTACGATGCAGAGTGCTACCACTCCCAGTTACGATGCCACTTACACCACCTACTTTGATGGTACATTCCACCTAACAGGCTCTGAACCCAGCTATATTAAGTTAGCAGGCTCAGCCAACAACTACCTGAACAACCGCGACAATTACCTCGGATTGTGGAATGACAAAGCTGCCGCCAATGGCGACACTGGTTCAAAATTTTTCTTTACTGAGGTCACTCCCGACGATGAATACGTTTACAGCGAGTTCAACACAGTTGAGTCAGGTAGCCGTCCCACCGACATCAGCGACTACGCATTGTGGTACAATGTTCCTGTAGCTAAAACAGGTGTTTCAGACACTTGGATGGAATATGCTTTGCCTTTGGGCAATGGCCAAATTGGTGCTACCTTCCGTGGTGGCGTATTTAAGGATGAGTTGCAATTTAACGAAAAGACCTTGTTTGAGGGAACCAATGGCCACAATGGCTCAGGCGATGCCAATGAAGCAAGGGGCCGTGGTTGGTACCAAAACTTTGGTTCAATCATGGTAGTTGATAAGAGCGATAACTTCTCGCTCGAGGACAACAGCAAGCCTGTAAAGGACTATGTGCGTTATTTAGACGTTATGAATGGTGTTGGCGGTGTAAACTTTAAGAGTGCCGATGGTGCTACCACTTACGCACGCCGTTACTTCACTTCAGCCACCGACAAGGTGCTCGTAGCCCACTACCAAGCTGATGGCACTGACAAGTTAAACCTTAAGTTCACTTACGAACCCGACAATAAGATTAACGCAAGCGCTGTTACCTATAGCAATGCTGGTGCTACCTTTAATGGCAAACTCAACACTGTAAGTTATAACACTGCCTTTAAGGTAGTGGCTAACGAAGGTGCAGAGGTTACCACCAACGATGAAGGTATTCTTGTAAAGAATGCTGATTGGGCTTACGTTATGATGGCAGCTGCCACTGACTACGATGCTACTAAGACTGGATGTGTAAGTGGCGAAAATGCTGAACAAATTGCCGCTACCGTACAGAGCCGCTTAGCTGCAGCCTCAGCCAAGAACTACACTACCCTTTACAACGACCACGTAGCCGCATTCAGTAGCTACATGAACCGCGTTAACTTAAACCTTGCCACAGTTTGCACCGACAAAACTACTGAAGACTTGGTTAAGTACTACGCTACCGATGCTAACAAAACAACGAACGATGGACTTTACTTAGAGAGTCTCTACTTCCAATATGGTCGTTACATGACAGTTGGTGCAAACCTTGATGGTTCCATTCACGCCCCCAGCAACTTGCAGGGTATTTGGAACGATCGTTCAAACACCGACTTCTGGCACTGCGACGTTCATGCTGACATTAACGTACAGATGAACTATTGGCCTGCTGACCCCACCAACTTGAGTGAGATGCACTTGCCCTTCCTCAACCACATTATCGACTTGGCCACAGCTCCTAACTCACCTTGGGTAGCCTTGGCTCAGCGCATTAAGAGTGGTGCAAAGGGTTGGACTGTTGCTGTTGAAAACAACATCTTTGGTGGCACCACCACTTGGTGCAATGGTTCAATCAAAACACTCGGTGCATGGTATTGCGACCACTTGTGGCGCTACTACAAGTACACGCTCGACCGTGAATTCTTGAAGAAGGCTCTGCCTGTTATGTATCAAAATGCACTCTTCACCAAGAGCATTGCCAGCAAGGACAACAAGGGCAAGTACGAAATCAAGGGCGAATGGAGTCCTGAACACGGACCCTCGGATGTTACTGCTTTTGCACAGCAAACAGCTTACCAGGGCTTAGACGACTTGTTCAAAGCTTACAAGGAATTGGGTAGCGAAGCTACAGTAACAGCTGAAGAGATGGCTCAGTTGCAAGATCTCTACGACAACTTTGACAAAGGCATCTGGACTGAAACCCACAACAACAAGATTTGCATCTCTGAGTGGAAGAACAACACTTTGGCAAAGGTAAACGATGATGGTCACCGTCACCTTTCACACCTCATGTGTCTCTATCCATTTGGCCAAGTAAGCGCATTTGACACTACAGCTGAAGGTCAAAAGAACTTTGAAGCAGCTCACAATGGTCAGATTGCCCGTAATGGTGACGTTACAGGTTGGTCAATGGGTTGGCAAACCAACACTTATGCTCGCGCACTTGATGGCGAAAAGGCTCACTACAACTTGCAGCGTGCCTTGAAGCACTCTACAGCCTACAACATTCAAATGGCAGGCCAGGGTGGTTGCTACTACAACTTGTTCGACTCACACTCACCCTTCCAAATTGATGGTAACTATGGTTGCACTAGTGGTGTAGCTGAAATGTTGCTCCAGAGCTACGACGATGTTATCACCATTTTGCCCGCTCTGCCCAGTGCATGGGCCGAAGGTAGTGTGAAGGGATTAAAGGCGCAAGGCAACTACACTGTTGACGAAACATGGGCTGGTGGAAAAGCTACTATTGTAAACATTACCAATAACCTTGACAAAGCACGCGAGGTAAAAGTGCGTCTTAACAAGGAAGTTGCAACCTACAGCATTGAAGCCAACCAAACCATCACCATTGACTGCACCAAAGGCTTACCCACAGCCATCAGCAATGTTCCCGTAATGAACATTAAAGTAGACAACTCCATTTACGACCTCAGCGGACGTCGCGTCAGCAAAGCCGTTAAGGGTGTTTACATCATCAATGGCCAAAAGGTAGTGAAGTAAAAAATGTCTCTGACATAAAATATTGAAAAAGTCCCCTGCAACTTACTTGCAGGGGACTTTTTGTTGTCTATACCAAACATTAATAGTACATTTGCGCTATGAGTAGTAACCATCACTACCCCACTCATCCCACGACTTGTGCGTTAACACACCATAGTCATGGCATCCTCATGTAAAAAAATTGCAATACACTCATCAACTCATGATACTACCGCTCTTACTCACTTCGGCCTTGACCATTCAACCCAACACCAAGCCGAACATTATAGTTATCGTGGCCGACGACCTTGGTTATGGTGACATGTCGTGCTATGGAGCCACACGTGTCAACACCCCCACTGTTGATAGTTTGGCAGCGCACGGGGTACGCTTTACCAACATGCACGCCTGTGCCTCCACCTCCACCCCATCGCGTTATGCACTGCTCACGGGGGAATACCCCTTTAGGCGTACGGGCACTGACGTTGCCGCGGGCAATGCAGGCATGATTATCAAACCCAACCAAACAACTGTGGCCGACCTCATGCATCGTGCAGGCTATAGCACAGCAGCCATTGGCAAATGGCACTTGGGGTTAGGCAGCCAAACAGCCCAACAAGACTGGAATGGAACCATTGACCAAACTCCACGCGACTTAGGCTTTGACTATCATTACATCATGGCAGCCACAGCCGATCGTGTACCCTGCGTATACATCGAAAATGGCCGAGTAGCTAATTATGACCCCACAGCTCCTATTGAGGTGAGTTACCGCCAAAACTTTGCAGGTGAGCCAACGGGACACAACAACCCCGAACTATTGACCAAGCTCAAGCCCAGCCATGGACATGACATGAGCATAGTCAATGGCATTTCGCGCATTGGTTTTATGAAAGGAGGTGGCCGTGCCTTATGGCAAGACGAATCCATAGCCGATAGCATTGTGAGCCATGCCATAGGCTTTATTGACTCACACCGTTCGCAACCCTTCTTTATGTACCTATGCACCAACGACGTACACGTGCCACGCATGCCACATGAGCGTTTTCGTGGCAAAAGCGAGATGGGGCTACGCGGTGAAGCCATTATGCAATTTGATTGGACCGTACAACAAATTACAGCAGCACTACGACAACGAGGCTTAGACAACAATACACTTATCATCATAACAAGCGACAATGGCCCCGTGCTTGACGATGGTTACCAAGACCGCGCTGTTGAACTTTGCGGGAACCATCGTCCCAGTGGCCCCTATCGAGGTTTTAAGTATAGCGCTTACGAAGGTGGCTCGGCAGTACCTTTCATCGTGTATTGGCCACAAGGCGCAGCCCAAGGCGAAACCAATCATGCCTTAGGTTCGCTCATTGACTTGCCTGCTACCCTTTCGGCTTTAGTAGGAACCATGCCACAAGCTAACGATGCGCCCGATAGTCAGAACCACCTATCAACATGGTTGGGTCGTGACGAAAAGCCACGCGAATATGCTGTGAGCATGAGCAACAATCGCAGTCTGACACTCCGCACACAACATTACAAATATATTTCGCCATCTGATGGTGGACCTATGATTACTTGGGGACCAAAAATCGAAACAGGTTATCGCCCACAGCCACAACTCTTTGACCTCTCACAAAATGCGTATGAGCAAACTGACATAGCCAAAGAGCGTCCCAAAGTATTGCTTCGTTTACAAAGACTACTGGGCGAGGTGCGCAAGCATTAAACAAATAAGTAGGTATAACCAGGAATTTTTAGCCCCCCTAAAAACAACAATGGCCATCAGCAATGCTCCTATATCATGTAGGTAGCCTTGCCGATGGCCATTATTATATTTACCCGTTGGCGGAATTTCAGGTTAACGGGTTAACAAGTAAGTATGCTTTACACCACTTATTATGTTATATTGGTGTCCGCTAAAAAAATGGTGTAGATTCATATTACATTGTAAATCAGTTAATAACGATACTTTTATGGAATAGGGGCTGACCTTTTTCCATTGTGTAATATTGATAGTTTTATATTTGATAAATCCTTGTAATAGTCAAATATAAACTCATATACTATGATTTTCGGTAAAAATAGGGCATTTTTTTATCCTACAAAAGTTTTAGCGGACACTAATATATAAATAAATATTGCTGGTAAAAGTCTAAAGCACATTGTAATGCTTTTGCCCTTTCAGGTAGGGTGTTCAAAATTGGCATCAAAAACGAGACCACTTTTTAGGCTGTTTTGAG
>URDV01000116.1 GCA_900546605.1 uncultured Prevotella sp. | reverse complement strand
ATGGAGCCAATTCAACGTGGCAAATATCACCGCTGTGAATGATGCACGCGCCAACGCTGCCATTGAGGTTGAGACTGATGGCAACCGCCTTTGGGTTAAACACTTACCCGTTGGCGCCAAGGTACAATTGTTCGATGCACAAGGCAAGTTACAAGCTACCGTTTTGGCTCAAGGTGAAACCAGCTTTGACCTCCCAACTCCTGGCATTTACATTGTCAACGTTAACGGTCGCACCTTCAAAATCAAGCATTAAAGAGTGTCATAGGGTAAGAGATTGAAAGTTTAAGAGATTGAAAGTTCAGAGTTTAAATCTATGTATCGCATAACACGGCCATAAGCACCTCTACTCATTCAACTCCTTAACACCTTTACTATTCAACCCCTCTACTATTTCAACCAATACCAACAACACAACTATTCATTATGAAGAAATTCATACTATCCATAGCATTACTTTTAGGCATGGGTGGTGTTTGTCACACCATCACGGCACAAAACCTGGTGCCCATACCTTTGAAAATGCAAAACCTTACCACCGACCAACCTTTGGTGTGGATGAATGTGGGCAGCATTGAGGCTCCCGAAGCTTTAAACAACGAAAAAGAACATGTGCTCCGCATATTAAAAGAACGTGCTGGAGTTAACGATCTCAACACAAACGGCACAGCTAAAATAACACTTAGCATTGACGAGAGTCTAAGCGATGACGAGGCATATACCCTTCACCTCAATGCTGATGGTGTAGAAATTACGGGCAAAACCGCAGCTGGCGTATTCTACGGCATTATGACCATGGAACAGCTCATGATTGACGACAATGCTTCAGCCCGTTGCATCGAAACACCCGCCATCGAAATTAGTGATGCTCCACGCACCCACGTGCGTGAACTCATGGTAGACCCTTGCCGCATATTCGTGCCCTACGACCGCTTGAAAGAACTTGTACCCGAAATGGCTCGCTACAAGCTCAATAGCATTCATCTGCACTTGGTGGATGACCAAGCATGGCGTATCGAAATAAAAAAATATCCTGAACTGATTGAAAAGTCAAGTTCACGCGTTGGCATGGACGACATGCAAATGCCCATATCGGGCTACTACACACAAGAGCAAATGAAGGACTTTGTGCAATACTGCGCTAAGTACCACGTAATGGTAGTGCCCGAAATTGAAATGCCAGGTCACGAAGTGGCTGCTATACATGCCTTCCCCGAACTCACCTGTGGTGCAGTGCAAGTACCCATCCGTACCACCTGTGGTGTATCGAACAACTTGCTCTGCCCTGGCAACGAATTCACCTACGAGTTCTTGGGCAATGTGTTTAAAGAGATAGCCGAAATATTCCCTTGCAAATACATTCACCTCGGAGGTGATGAAGCAGGCAACCCCGCCCTTGACTGCTGGACAAACTGCGAAAAAGACAAGGCGCTGAAAAAGAAATTGGGCATTACCACCACCGATCGTTCTGAGAACTGGAAGTTGCAAAAGTACATGTTCGACCGCATGATCGACACCCTGCGCACCAAGTATGACAAGGTGCCCATGTTTTGGTACGAAACCGACTTTAAAGAGATTCAAGAGGGCTGTGTCACCTTTGCTTGGCGCAACGGACTAACTCAACCTGCCATTAACGCAGCCGTAGCCAACAATGCCAAAATCATGATGTGCCCTGGCGACTATTGCTACTTTGATTACCCCATGGCACAAGGCGATATGCCCGAAACCAACTGGGGTATGCCTGTGCGCACATTCGAAACCGTTTATCAGTTCGACCCAGGTTGGAACATGGGTGCCGAGTTTGAAAAGAACAACCTATTTGGTGTAGCTGGCACCTTGTGGAGTGAATGTATCAACTCACCCGAACGCATCTCATACCAAGCCTATCCACGCGCGCTCATCTTAGCCGAAGCTGGTTGGAGTGCCAAAAAGAATCGTTCATGGAAAGGCTTCTTGAAACGTTCACGCCCCATCATGCTCGATTTGCAACGCCGTGGCGTTACCTATTCAATGCCAACTGAGTACATTGACTTGCAGTAAAACCAAACAAGAAACGACACATTATATGAAAAAGATATTTTTTACCCTCTTTGCCCTACTGGCTGTAGCATTCAGTGCACAAGCCGATGGCTTGGTTAGCGGTCAACAATACAAAATCGTTACACTCGATGGCAGCAAAGCCTTGAGTTGCGGCAGCACTGCCAAAAACGATGTAACCCTTACACTCAACACCCTGAGTGATAATGAGGGCGGACAGGTGTGGACGCTTACCCAAAATGGTGACTATTGGGGCATTACCTCATCATTGGGCGCATTCAACATTGACAACCCATCGTCCAACCACAGTGGTTTCAACGACCAACTTTGCTTGTGGCAAACCAATGGTGGCAATAACCAAAAGTGGACCTTTGAGGAGGCAGGTGACGACACCTACTACATGATTCCCTTTGAAAACGCTGATAAATGTTATGCTGAAGATGCCGATGGCAAATTCACCTTTCAAGACAAAGGTGCCGACACCCGCGTTAAGGTAGTAAAATACGTTGAACCCGTAATCACCATTGATGGCATTACAAGTGGCAAGTACTACCGCATTTGCTCACCCGATGGTAGCATGGCCCTCAGCAACAATGGGTCAACAGCCAACGACTTAGTGGTGTCAATGACAGCTACCAACCAGTCAGACGAAGGCCAAATATGGCAAATTAGTCGTAGTGGCAACTATTGGCAAATTAAGAGCTACTGTGGCAACGTGTGCCTTGACAACCCCTCTGAGGCTCACGACAAGTTCAACAATCAGCTCATTCAGTGGAGAACCAGTGGTGGCAATAACCAAAAATGGGTGTTTGAGGTTGTGGACGATGACTACTATATGATACCCTTTCAAAATGCTACCGATGCCGACAAATGCTATGGTTATAACGAGGATGGTGTGTTCATTTATCAAAACAAGGGAAATGAAAACACACGTCTACGCTTAATTGAGGCTGTGCCCCCCACCTGCCCCATTGCACAAGTGAATGGCTACTATGCCTTGCAAGCCATTAGCACCTATCCTGCTTACAACTACACCAGCGAAGGTCGCTTCATTTCGTTTACCGAAAATGGCACATCTAACTTAAGCAAGGAGTACACTTATGCACACTCACGCCTTAGCATCAGCACCGATGCCGACGGACACGCCACCCTCACATTGCCACAAGCTGACAACAAGGTGGTAACCCTCGAAGGCACTACACTCAAAGCCACCGACAATGTTGCCAATGCCACCCCATTCACTTTGTTTATGAACACCGACGAGTTAGGCATTGACACCCGCGTAGCCTTACACGCAGGCGAAACCACTACAGTTCCAGTCACATCAAGCCTTAAATTGGTAAGTGCCAACGAGGCTGGCACAGGTCTTAACGTTGCCGTTTCAGCCCTTGCCAATAGTTTCAGTTTCCGCTTGGTTGCACTGCCTGCCGCTGACGATGTTGAACAGCTCAAAGCACTCATTGACGAGGCCAAAGCCATTACGGGTTTAAGTGGCGACGATGCAGCACAATTTGCTGCCGCCATTGCGCAAGCACAGTCTGAACTTGACTATCCCTACTTAACCCAACAAGATGTTGTGCTCGACATGTCCGACTTGCAAACGGCTATTGACAAGGCAAAGGCAAGCCTTGCAGGTGCTAATAGTCAAAAGAACCTGAATGGCAATGTAACCGCCATTGACGAGGCACAGAACAACGCTGTACGCATTGAAGCCAAAAATCATAGCATCAAGGTGTACAATGCACAAAATGTACGCATATTTAATGCAGCAGGTCAGCGTCAGCTCAACGGCTCATCTTTGCCTACTGGCACTTACGTAGTAAAGGCCGATGGCAAAGTGGTAAAAGTAACCCTTTAAGTAGGTAAATAGGTGTTTAAAATTAGTTTATATAATCATATTTAGAATGAGTAGATATGCCTTGGCACACTCTTTCGATAAACATAGGTTTCATCGGTCACGTAGCCCACTACGCTCCATCTTCAACCTATGCTTCTGAACCTTTTCGTTCAGCCAGATGAGCAAAAGAAAGCTTGCTTTCATTTTGCCATGGCGAGAAAAGGTGCGCGAAAGCGAACGAAATACTACCCCAACTCATATCAACTAATTTTAAAAACCTACTTAAAACGAATAGGTTGATGCTAAACTAATAGCAAACACACTTATACCATTACAGAGTACCCACCTCACATCATACAACTTACATTACTTTGTATGATGCAAGGTGGGAACTCTGTTTTTTTTGCTTCTATATAACAAAGTTCAGTAAGTATTATTACTTAACTTTTTAACAGAACAAAGTGAAGCAGAACTTTCCCATTTCAAGCACTTTGCTTTTTTTACAAGGCTGCAGAATGAATGCATCCATGATTTCAAAGGTAATAAGTAGGTAAGTAGATATTTAAAGAATCGTACTAACCATTACCCACACAATTCAATATATACTTAAAATATTCCTATTAACATCTTTTTACCCCCCCAAAATTGCTTTTTAAGGATAAATCAGTACATTTGCGCCCATTAAAATGAAGGATGTGATAAAATTTTTAAGGATAAAAAAAAGAACTGCCTATCAACGAATCCTCAATTAACAAATAAATCTCTTAAGAGAGAGCTAAACAAAAAAATAATTAACTAAAGAAGTACGAAAAAATTGTGCCGTACTGTACATACCCCCCTATTCAGAAAATAAAAAAGAAAAAACATATGAGAATCTCCAGAAAGTTTACGAGCGGACTTTTTGCAGCAATCGTTTTGTGCGGTTTAGGCATGTTGTCAACCACCACCCTTACCAGTTGTAAGGAGAGCATTGACGATAGTGCCTTTAAAAATAGCTCAAAGTACAAACTGATTGAATTGCTTGAGGCCGACACAACTCAGTACTCGGGCATTATCAAATTATTCAGCGAGGTTAAACTCGGACTGAACGAAAATGCCTCTACCCTGTCAAGCGTATTGTCATCGCGCGGTAACTACACCCTTATTGTGCCTACCAATGAAGCGTTGAACACGTTTATACATAATGAGCTCGAGGTGAACAGCATTGACGAGCTTACCCCCGAACAGAAAAAAATCATTGCCTACAATTGTATCATTGACAATGGTAGCCAATTTGCTTATGAGTTGTCAGACTTCCCCGCCAACGGCACCAGTTTTGGCATAGCCACTCTCGACGACCGCCGACTCACATCGGAACAAAAGGATGATGGCAACTACTACCTCAACTCTGAGGCCAAAGTGTTAAAGTCGAACATTGAGGCCAGCAATGGCATGATGCACGTAATTGACCACGTAATTTACCCCTCGGTTGAGAGTGTGCCCGAAATTATAGCTGCTGCTCCTAACCTCCGCATCATGGGTCAACTGCTGAAAGCTACTGGTTGGGCTGAAAAGTTGCGCTCACGCACCGATTTAGAGGATGGTTATGTAACCCAACACGCAGATCGTATTGGTTCAAGCGAATTCTTTGAAGGACAAGGTAGTAAATTCCCCTTCATGGACAAGCGACGCATACGTTACACCGCATTTGTCGAAACCGATGATGTGTTACACAACGAATGGGGGGTGCCTATGCCCATTTATGATGAAAAGACGGACCAAATTACCAACTGGGACGAAATTTTGAATGTCATTAAGCAAAAGTGTGCACAAGCACTACCTGCTGAACAGGGCGAAGCACAAAGCGATGACATCACCAACGAAGATAACGCGGTAAACAAATACGTGGCTTACCACTTAATTAATGGTGGTATGCCTGTTAATGGCATGGTGGCACACTACAACGAATATGGCTACAACCATGGTTCGGACACTAAAAACCCACAAACTAACAACCTAAGTGTTAACGTGTGGGACTACTACACCACTGTTGGTAAGCACCGCGCACTCATTAAAGTGACACAGGTAGCCAAAGGCGAACACGAGTTCTACGTTAACCGCGTTAGCAAGTACGACAATGGCTTCACTGGCACATATGCTGAATTGTCACACACCGACAACGCCATTACGAATGGTGTTCCCAATGGTTTGAACCTACAGATTAACCTCAAGAACGAGGTTGAAAACGCTGACGGCTCAAAAACCACCTACACCAACAATGCACTTAATGGTTACTACTACACTGTTAATCACATTATGATTAACTCGGCTGCTACACAGCAAGCCTTAGGTTCTGAACGTATTCGTATGGACGTAACAACCATGTTGCCCGAAATATTGTCGAACGACCTTCGCATTAGTGGCACATGGACTTACTTTCCACAAGGCTACTTTGACAACATCACCAACGAAGGTTCAAGCACACGCATATTCTACCTAAACACCAAAGCTACAGGTGCAGCTGGTTGGAAGGACTATCAAGGCGACGAATTACTCATTACAGGTGCCTACCACTTTGTATTAAAGTTGCCCCCTGTGCCTAAAAGTGGTTACTACGAGTTGCGCATGAGCTGCGCCAACAACCGTTATCGTTCAATGGTACAGTGCTACCTTGACGAAGACGACCCATTTCCCCCCACACCTACTGGTTTGCCCATTGACCAACGTGAGGATGCCAACTACCACTGGCCTAAGGGTCTTTGGGTAAACGACCAAGATAATAGTTACGATGAAACGGCTTGCCGCGAAGCTGACCAGAACCTACGTAACCAAGGTTTTTTAAAGGGTCCGCAATACATTTGTGTGGATGGTACACAAGGTAAAACCACGGTACGTAACCACGTAGGTGCTCAAGGTTGGGGTCCGAGTTTGCGCTACATTTTGACACGTCGCTACTTTGACAAGGACAAGACATACTACATTCGCTTCAAGAATGCACTCACCGAGTTGAACACGCAGTTCTTCCTCGACTACTTTGAATTCTGTCCTTCTGATGTTTACGCATCACCCAATGGCGAGGATATTTGGTAAATTGTTCTAATTTCTCATTTTTAAAAAACTATCCCACACATTATTTGTGTGGGATAGTTTTTTTCGCTTGCAATAATGGTTTGAACAGAAGCATCAATACATGAGTAGACGCGTTGGCGGAATTAGTAAACAAGTTGACAAGTTAACGGGTTAACAGGTAAGTTTGCCAAG
>URDV01000115.1 GCA_900546605.1 uncultured Prevotella sp. | reverse complement strand
CCTTAACGGGTGTGTTCCTTATAGCCGAACTCACGGGTGGTTACCAACTATTCATACCGCTCATGATTGTGTCGGTGGCCTCATACCTCACCATTAATGCCTTTGAAAAGCACAGCATCTATGCCATGCGTTTGGCACGCAAGGGGGAACTACTTACCCACCACAAAGACCGCTCTGTGCTCACCCTTATGTCGCTCGATGCCATTATTGACAAAGAGCGTCCCTTGCTACGTCCCGACATGTACTTGGGACAAATAGTACAAGCTGTGTCTACCTGCAAGTCGCTCCACTTTGCCGTTATTGACATGAAAGGTGGTATGTTGGGAGTTATCAACGTAAATAAAATTAGAAAAATTATTTTCCGAAGCGAACTTTACCGCATGTACAAAGCGTCACAACTTATGCAACAACCCGAAATAGTGTTGCGTACCGATGACAACATGCAAACTGTTATGGACAAATTTGCACATTGCGATGCGGGCACACTACCTGTGTTACGCCCCGATGGCACCTTTGTGGGCTTTGTTTCGCGCACAAGACTTTATGCCTCTTACAGGCAAATCATGAAAGATTTCTCTGAAGAGTAATGTTCGCCACACACCTACATCAACACTCATCATTATCATGCAACAATACGGACTCTTAGGCTATCCTCTTGGTCATAGTTTTTCGGCACGATACTTTGCCGATAAATTTGAACGTGAACACATTGACGCTACTTATAGCAACTTTGAATATGCCAGCGTTGACGAGGCTATACAGCACTTGCTACAAATGCCTCACTTGGTGGGCTTTAACGTTACCATTCCACACAAGCAAGCCGTCATGCCTTACCTAACCAGCCTATCGCCCGAGGCTGAGGCCATTGGCGCAGTAAACGTGGTGTGTGTGCGCCACACTACCGATGGTCAAACGCTATTGCATGGATGCAACTCTGACGTTATTGGCTTTAAGGAGTCTATACGTCCCTTGTTGCGTTGCGATGTTCACAAACGTGCTTTGGTGTTAGGCACAGGAGGGGCTTCAAAAGCTGTCATGTTTGGTTTAAAACAATTGGGCTTAACGCCTACCTACGTAAGCCGCACTCCTGCCGAGGGACGTTTTACTTATGACGATTTAACGGCTGAAGTTATGAACCAATACAAGGTGATTGTTAATTGCTCACCTGTTGGCATGTTTCCAAAGGTTGAGGCTTGCCCTGCTATTCCATACGATAGGCTGACTCCTGACCACTTGCTCTACGACTTGGTTTATAATCCGCTTGACACCTTGTTTATGAAGCGCGGAGCCGAACAAGGAGCTGTGGTCAAGAATGGACTTGAAATGTTGCACCTACAGGCTGAGGCTGCTTGGCAAATGTGGCACAATGAGGCAATGTAGGTGTTCAATAGACTACTTTAATAGTTTCCCCCTTTAGCGAAATCATATCATGGATTTTTTACCTACCGACCCTGCTATTTTGGTATCGACCATTAATATGCTACTACGCGACGAAGAGTTTGACTCACTTGAGGCTCTTTGCTATGCCTTTAATCGCGACCCAAAGGAACTTAAAAATTACCTGCTGCAACATGGTTATGTGTATAGTATTGAACAAAAACAAATGCGGCCTAAAGGTTACAACCAATGATTTCACACGATAGTATTGAAACCACTTATTGCTTTTTTCACCAAAAAGAGCGGGTTTATGCACACTCAAACATGGATTGGCAAAAGGATGATATTGAGTATGCCATTTCGTCATACGTTGACGAAATGAACCCTAAACTTTATGCTCTCCTGTCACATGGTAATGCTTTATTTTTGCGTAACCATACTACATTTCATGACGAACTTAAACAGGCTGTTGACGAACTCGAACAATTACTATAGGAACCTTGTAAAACGGGGCTCTCTTTGTAATGTTTTCAGTAATGCTTGAGCACACATGGATATGAATTTTAAAAAGTCCTTACTTGAAACGGCTGATGAGCTTTTTGATGCACTTGCACGTATTAATTGGCAACGACCTTTGCGCACACGCTATGGCATATTGCGCGAAGTGCTGACTGTGGCTGTTGACCAACAATTGATTGATGTTACGATTAAGCTGAGTGGACTTTATGCTAAAATTGACTATTTGGTAAAGTTGCATCAGTTACGTGCGCATGATCGTAGCCTTTCGTTTGCCATTAATGACACTCGTGTGCGCTTGCATAACCTGTGCATCACGTCTGATAGTGAACTGCAAAAAGCATGGGGCATAGACTTTAAGGCTGTGACTCAATTCATAGCGCTCATTTACGAAACGCAAACGCCAGCAAACTTGCTAAAATTGTTTCCGCTCACATCTCAACGGGTGTTGCCACAAAGGGTAAAAGATGGGGTGGACAAGGCTATTAACTACCTTCGGTGTTCTATATTGCGATGGGATGATACTTTTATTTATGCCACACGTGAGGACAACGATGAACAGGTTCGCATTAATTATATGGCCAGTAACACTTATGTGCCTGGTGACCGCAGCTACTTGAAACGCATCATGGTGGAGGGTGAAAAGTTAAATGTCATTCGTCCTCGCATAGATAAGGATGGTAGCTTGCTCCCCGAATTAATCATTTATGCCCCCGACTACTTAATTAACGTTACATCGGTGGCTGGATGCTTTGATGGTGTTGGTTGCTCTCCTTGGATGGATTTACTACGACGCATTAGTCCGAACCAACCAACCGCTCCCATTCTTTTAGGTAACTTTGCAGGTCAACTGCTCGACGAAACGGCCTATAAGCAACATACTACTTATGCTGATAGCATTCGCTATTTTTTTAAGCAAAATGCGCTAAACATTGCTACTTGTAACGAACTTGATGCTTCGTTTCATGTACAGGCGCAATTGCAAAAGCAGAACATTCTGCACATCATGGCTCACGACTATGAAACGATGACTTCAAACGAATTTAGGTCAGACGAGGTGATTCTTGAGCCTTCTTTCTTTTCAGACACGTTGGGGCTACAAGGGCGTATGGACTTTCTTGACCTTAGCTACCGAACCGTTATTGAGCAGAAGTCGGGCAAATGTAAATGGCAAAGGGGGGCTCCTGCTAACGTGTATACTGGCAAACAAGAGGCTCACTATGTGCAAATGTTGCTCTATCGCGCCCTTTTGCATTATGACTATTTGCAGTTAAATGCCGACCAAATGCAAGCCTTTTTGCTTTACTCGCGCTACCCTAATGGACTCGACTTAACTACCTCGGCTCCTCATTTGCTTTTTGAGGCTTTTAAGTTGCGTAACCTATTAGCAAGTGGCGATGAGTGGTTTACGCGCGGTGGAATGAAACAACTTGAAACGCTCACACCTGAACGTATTTTTCCAGAAGCTGATGGCAACTTATGGCGTAACTACAAAAAGCCTCAAATTGAAGCCTTGCTTGCTCCCATTCATCAAGCCTCAGCTCTTGAACGAGCTTACTATTTCCGCTTTTTACAGTTTGTAGCTAACGAGCAAGCCTTGTCGCGCATTGGTAACAGAACGAAAGAGAACTCAGGATTTGCTTCAACATGGAATTCATCAGTTGAAGACAAACGTGAAGCTGGCAACATTTATGAAAACCTGCACATATCAATTGAAGAGAATGAAGAAAATAAGATTGCAGATGTGCACTTTCATTTCTATCAAGCAACTACTGACGCCGACTTATCAAATTTTCGTGTAGGTGATATTGTATTATTTTATCCTTACACGCAGGGCTCCATGCCCGATGCTACTGCTACACTTGTGTTTCGTGGCACATTAACTCACATTGAGCCTCAAAAATTAAGCGTTCGCTTGCGTAATGCTCAAACGAGCAGCATGGTGTTTGAGCATTACAATGGCAAGGTGTGGGCCATAGAACATGACTTCATGGATTCGACTTACAACGCTCTGTATCGCGGACTTCATGCCTTTTTGTCAGCACCACAGCCGCGGCGTGATTTGCTCTTAGGACAACAACGCCCCACCATCAATACACAAGCAAAGCGACTGGGCGAATATGGTAACGATGAATTTAACAACTTGGTGTTACATGCTAAGCAAGCTAATGACCTATATATTATAATAGGTCCTCCTGGAACAGGCAAAACTTCATTTGGCATGAAGAACTTACTCCTCGAAGAATTAATGCATAATGGTAGCAACATTTTGCTGCTTTCATACACCAACCGGGCTGTTGACGAAATTTGTAGCAAGCTGGTGGAGGAGCATATTGACTTTATTCGTTTAGGCAACGACTTTAGTTGCGAAGAACGTTATAAACCCTATCTGCTTAGCGAACGCATTGAACAGATGGGACAACCCAACATACAAAGTGTGAGAAACCTTGTGCATTCACATCGTGTGTTTTGTGGCACAACTACATCAGTTAGCGCGACACAATCGCTCTTTAAACTCAAGCAGTTTGACTTAGCAATTATTGATGAGGCTTCACAAATTCTTGAACCTCAACTTTTGCCTCTGCTGAGTGCCATGCACCAGGGTGAGTGTGCCATTAAGCGCTTTGTGCTTATTGGCGACGAAAAGCAACTACCTGCTGTGGTGCAACAAAGTAGCAATGAGTCTGCCGTTAATGACCCTCAGCTCAATGCTATTGGACTAACCGACTGCCGTTTGTCGCTTTTTGAACGTTTGCTACACCTTTATGGCTATCACACCGATGGCACCATTAATGAGTCTGTATGTCATATGCTCACACATCAAGGTCGTATGCATCGCGACATTTCTTACTTTCCAAGTCACACGTTCTATGACGGCCTGTTACAAGAGGTGCCACTCCCCCACCAAGTGAAACCTACGCCTCCTGTTGATGCGTCAAAGCCTAATGTTAACTGGACAGCACGTGCTTTACGTCATCATCGCGTGTTCTTTGTGTCGTGCATCCCCCCCGACGACCTTGATGAGCCTGACAAGGTTAATTCACTCGAGGCAAAGTTAACTGCGCAATTGGTTAAATACGCTTACAATGAGCATGCATCTAATTTTAACGCATACAGCACCTTGGGCATTATTGTTCCCTATCGCAACCAAATTGCTACCATGCGGGCAGCCATTGACCAACTGAACATACCTGTATTGCACAACATTACCATTGACACGGTGGAACGATATCAAGGGAGTCAGCGCGACATTATCATTTATAGTTTCACGGCTAAGCACAAATATCAACTACAATTTTTGACAAATAATGAGTATGTTGATAAACGTTCGGGATGCATTATCGACCGTAAACTAAATGTGGCCATGACACGTGCCCGCAAGCATTTAGTGTTATTAGGTAATGCTCCCTTATTAGCCGCCGACATTACTTTTAGCCGACTCATAAATTATTGTAAAGCAAATGATGCCTTTACTAAAGCATAAAACGCAAAAACGCAACCTTTGATTTGCTAATAGTGCAAATCAAAGGTTGCGTTTATTAAATATAGGTGTTCAGAACTCTTTTACACAATGCCTTGAGCCATCATAGCCTTAGCCACCTTAAGGAAGCCTGCAACGTTGGCACCACGCACGTAGTTAATGTAACCATCAGGCTGTGTACCATACTTCACACAATTTTGATGAATATCGTTCATAATCATCTTTAAGCGCTCATCAACCTGCTCACGAGTCCAGCTCAAACGTTCAGAGTTTTGGCTCATTTCCAAACCTGATACAGCTACACCACCTGCATTAGCAGCCTTGCCTGGAGCATAGAGCAACTTAGCCTCTTGGAATATTTTAATAGCCTCGGGGGTTGAAGGCATATTAGCACCTTCACTCACTGCAATAATGCCATTAGCTACAAGTGAACGTGCATCGGCTTCTTCAATTTCATCCTGTGTAGCTGAAGGTAATGCTATATCGGCCTTTTCGCCCCAAGGACGTGCACCTGCTACATACTTCACACCATATTTTTCAGCATACTCTTTAATGCGGCCGCGCTTTTCGTTCTTCAACTCCATCACATAAGCCAACTTGTCAGCATCAATGCCATCGGGGTCATAAATATAACCATCAGAGTCTGAGAGTGTAACAGGCACAGCACCCAACTCAATGAGTTTTTCAACTGTGTATTGTGCTACATTGCCCGAGCCACTCACTAACACACGTTTACCCTTAATGTCGATGCCACGTGTGGCTAACATGCTTTCAAGAAAATAAACGTTACCATAGCCTGTTGCTTCAGGACGAATGAGTGAACCACCAAACTGTAAGCCTTTGCCTGTAAGCACACCAACAAACTGATGGGTCAACTTTTTGTATTGTCCAAACATGTAACCTACCTCACGACCGCCAACGCCTATGTCACCTGCAGGTACATCCTCATCGGGACCAATGTGACGGTAAAGTTCATTCATAAAGGCTTGACAAAAACGCATTACTTCAGCATCACTCTTTCCGTGTGGATTAAAGTCTGAGCCACCCTTTGCACCACCCATAGGCAATGTAGTCAGCGCATTTTTAAATGTCTGTTCAAAGGCAAGGAACTTAAGCACAGAGGGTGTTACGCTGGCATGAAAACGGATACCACCTTTGTACGGCCCTATGGCATTGTTATGTTGTACACGATAACCCATGTTCACTTGCACACGTCCCTTATCGTCGACCCAAGTTACACGGAAGGTAATAATGCGATCGGGTATGCAAAGACGATCTATAAGGTTAGCTTGTTCAAACTCGGGGTGGCGGTTGTACTCCTCTTCAATAGTTCCAAGTACTTGGCTAACGGCCTGAATGTATTCAGGTTCATTGGGGAAACGCTGTTTCAGGCGTTCTACGGTTTCTAATGCGTTCATAATTATTATAGTAGTCGTTAGATATTTCGATTGTTTAAACGTAAACTTTTGAATGTAACAAAAAGCATTCTTATGCATACGTTTTCTTGTTTTCGACCACAAAAATACACAAAAAGATTTTATTTTGCACCCTTTCATCTTATCTTTTTGACAAAAAGATAAATAATGCAACACAATTATGCTTTAGTTTATACATGAATGTCTTATATTACCATGCTCTTGAAATTGAAAATATCAAATGCTTAGCGCAAGTTCGGGTAAATCTGCACTTAGCACGTATGACATATATCACATATTTGTTCATTTTTTGAACACTGACTACACCCTGCGTTATAGCTTAAGCCGGCAACCCTGACATAAGGATGAGCACCCCATCGAGGGGTGCTCATCCTTACCAAACAACAAGCCGAGGCTCCGCATGTCCGGCTGCAAGGATTGTCAACGATTTT
>URDV01000114.1 GCA_900546605.1 uncultured Prevotella sp. | reverse complement strand
TTGCATAGATAGGGCTGTACAATAGTGGTCCATTGCACGCTTAATCGGTTCTATGTTAGTGGTATTTACGCTTTGTCCATTGGGCAAAATGGCTTTTTCATTATCAACAAATTGTTGTGTAAGTTCTTCATAAATTTGTCCCAACGATTTGTTTGTGTCAGCAAACAAAGCATCAACCTGTTCGGGGTTAATACCGAGTAAGTTAGCCAAAGTATTTCGGCTTGCATCAAGGCTTTCACGCATTTGTGCCATTTGGTCAGGACTTTTCACTTGCGTGCCTGCTATGTAAGCATCGTTATAGCGAATGTCAAACTCATTCGGTTTGCTCTTTTCGTTACCAACCTTGGCAAACAAGTCAAATGCTTGCAAAGTCTTTCGTGTGGCAATGTATTGCGATATGGTTTCACGCTGTGGCTTTGAAAGGTTCTCGTTAGCCAATACACCATTTTGATAGGCTTGCAAGTTTTTGTCGTTGTCAATCAATCGGTCAACATCGGCTTTTATGCCATTCCAGTCCGTTTCACCCCATGCAGCACTCCCTTGCGCGTCATATTGTGCAAGGCTTTTATTTAAATTGCTCTTTTGATTGTAGTAGCCAACAGTTCCAACAAGGTTGTTTTGAGCCACCAAATAAGCATTGCTAACGAATGCGCCCCATAGTTTGTCAAGTTGGTCAGACTTAATATCGTCCCAACTTACATCTCCAACCGTCATAGCATTCAGCATTTCGCTAAGGTTGGTTTGTGCATAAAAGGTGAGAGTGCCACCCATACCAGCACGTTTTAGGTTGCCACTCACATATTTACCCACTTCGGTTGCAGCCTTACCAACATTGGCAGCTTTGCTAAAAGTTTCGGTTATGCGTGCAAATGAGGATCCGTCAATAAATCGGCCAACACTTTTGTTCCATGCACCTTTGGCCACGTTTGCTACCTTACCATCAACATATTTTGAAAATGGCATAAACACTTCGCCTACACGCATACCGACCCATTGCGACCACTCTCGCAACATAGTGTCTGCTTCAACCTTTCCATCGGGGGCCTGGTTCATGTGGGTAAAAGGTTGGTCGTTCACCTTTATGCCTTCACGATTAATCTCCACCACATTAGCTTGCCCTGTGCGGTTGTTCGTTACGTTAGCAATAGCGTGTGGCACTGAAAGCACTACACCTTCAACACTACCTTGTGCAGCCTTGCCTACTATGGTCGAAACCCCATTGGCCACTCCTAAACGGCCAGCCACATAGCCAGCAGCACCGCCTATGCCACCTTCACGCATGGCTTGACGTGTACCCTCAGCAAGGGTGGTTTGCACCAGTTCTTTTGCGCCTAATCGCTTTGCTGTATTGGGCATATAGCGCAATGTGGCCTTTTTAACAAGTCCACGCATACCGCCTGTTAGAATTTTACCAACAGCCTCTGTGCCTTTAAACAATGGCAGTCCTGCTTGAATACCGAATTGAGTTAAACCACCTAAAGAATATCCCGTTCCATAATAGTCTAACTTTTGTCTGTACTCTTCGGCCATATTGTCTAACTGAATGGCAGTAGCTATCACTTTCTTAGCATTTGCTTCGCCACCAAACTTTTCAATCAAGTCTTTGGGCGGATTGTTGGCTATTTTGTTCAATGATACAGCATCAGCCACACCAAGCAACCCAAATGTTAAGCCATTCAAGTCTGTCAATCCGTTCCAAAACTGCAAGGCTGCACTATAATTGCGTTTTTCAAGGTAACGTGGCGCAACCTCTAAAAACTTTTCGTAACGGCGGATAACAGAACGTATGCCATTATCCTCTTCCACACCTTTGCCCATTATGCTAAAACGCAATTTTGTATTAAGGTCATGGCTTATTCCATTTAGCACATTAAGCGTCCGCTCGGCTTGCTTCATTACTGCTTGCGTCCGTTCTTTATCAGTGAGCATGTTGTATTGCTCATTCATTTGCTTGCGGTTATGCTTCAAAAACTCCACCTCTTCGTTTTGCCTATTGCCAACACTATAATAGCTCACATTGGCTTGTCCTTTAAGCATTTGGTTGTAATAATCGGCTTCATCTTTGTAAGCTGCTTTTTGGCTTTCGCTTAAATCTTGCCACTTTGTAGTGTTGGCCCAAAATCTTTCGGGGTTGATGATGCTCGATGTTGAGTACACATCGCCTTGCGCTGGGTTCGCTTTACTCTGTTCGTTTGATTGAAGCGACTCATTGTAGGCTCGTCTGTTATCGGCCACAGTGGCACGGCCCGTGGTTTGCACCAAAGGTGTTTGAATTAAGCCAGCACGAGTAACAAGGTAAGGGTAACTTGCACCATTTATAATGCGAGGGTCGCCACTCTTAAAGTTATATTGTTCGTTGAGCCAGTCTGAAACGGAATTGCTACCACGGAACTTGCGTGCGTTACGTGTTCGTTCAACAAGATTGGTCCATTGCTTTGCTTCACTTTCAAGGTTGCTTTTATTCAGTGAACGCAACTTTAATTGGGCAGTATAATCCAACCATTCAGGCATTTCGCCTCCATTGCTATAAAGATAGGCTGCATACCATTGGTAGTACTTATTCTTTTCTCTTGGCGAAGCATCAAGTATGGCATCAGTTGGGCGATAAGTATGATCAGTGGGAGCAGTCAAAGCTTCATAATCTCTGCGAATTTCGGGGTCTTTAATGTTGTACTGCAAGTCATACGTGCCTTTTGCTTGCTGCATGGCACGTAACGTAAACACATAGTCCTGGTTGTGAGGTATTGTCTTTCGGCTAAATGAAATGGGCCACACCTCTGTACCACTCTCCGACTGAAATGGTTGATTGCCTGTTTCAACTACTGCGTGGCCTTGTTGTTGCACTTTGGCTTGTTGCTGTGCAAGTTCTTTTTGAAAGGCATTAAATGCAGCAATTTCATCGGGGTCGTTTCTTCGCTTTACATTTTCCACCTCATTATTCCATCTCGCGTTGTATTGTTGCTCTGTTTGGCCAGTACTTAAGGTAGGCTTTATGTTGCGCCACGTCCACAACTTTTGTCGGTCATTAAGGCTCATAACTTGCTGCCGTGGTTGTGGCGCATTCATTGTGGCTTGCGGTGGCATTGCTTGCGATGAGCTTTGCTGATTATGCACTTGCGCTATCTGTTTATTGCCTTGCTCCGTTTGCCCAACTTTGCTCGTTATGGGGAGTGATTGCTGGAATTGTGCCTGTTGTGGTTGTTGTGGTTGCGGTTGATTAGGTTGAGCATTTGTGGGTTGTGAATGGTTAGCTTGCTCTGGCTTCACCTTGTCGCCCATCATGTCCTTTTCAAACTGCTCAAACGTGCCAACATCATAATCCTCATGAATGGCATTCCACAAGTTTTTGCGTGCTTCGGCACTTTGCATACTCTTTTCAAACTGCTCGGCTGTGCCAAGGTCAAAGTCGCCTTTTAACGCTTCATATAAGTTTCTGCGGTTATTTTTATCTTCAATCTCGTTAATCATAATCAGTGTCCGTTAAATCCCTTTACTACTTTTTTCTTTTTATGTTCAGTAGGCTTAGGCTGCGGTTTGTGTTGTTGCCTTACTTGTCGCCCTGCTGAATAAACGCGTGTGTTTTTTACTCGCTTCACTTGGCCCGTTGTACCATCTACAACAGTACCAGACGTTTCAGTTTTTGGATAAGTTCCGCCAATGCGTTCTGTTTCTGAAACCGCTTCGTCACGTGTGTAAACGTGGTTTACCACATCACCATCTTTATTAAACACAGGGTATTTGGGGGATGAACCTTTGCCACCGCCTTTGCCACCACTACCTTTTCCGCTACCAGCCTTATTGGCTCTTATTACGGCTGCTGCTGCGGTGGTAGTTGCAGCATTGCCACGTTTTTGGTTCAATTCAATTTGCGACTTTTGCACGGCTGGCTTACCCTCCTCCGTCACCTTGCGAGCTTCATTCAATCCTTGCTGAGTTTCTTGCGTCTTAACATAAGCATTAGCCTTAGTTCTGTCGTTCTCGTTCTGTTCATTACGTCTGTTAATGAGAGATTGTAAGTTCTTGTCCTTTTGGGCTAAGTCCATGAGTGCCTTACGTGCTGTGTAATCTCTGTTGTTAAGATTGAGCATAGCGTTCTGATAAGCAGCCCTTGCCTTATCTCTGCGTGCAATGTAGTCGTTGTATCTCTTGTTGTATGCGTCACTTAACGGAGTTGCGGTCTTAGTGTCGGGTGTTGGCGCATATCTATTAGCTGATGCTATACGAGCAATGGCTGATATTCCATCACCTATTGAAGCTATAATGTTGTTGCGATACATACGTTTTTTTTCAGCTTCCTCATCATCTGCATTATAAGTATTGTTAAGTCTGTCTCTCTCTCTCTTTAGTTCCCCTAAATAGTCTATCAGTCCGTTAGCATATTGTTGCGTTGCAGGTGATGTTGGAGGTGTTGCATAAGATGTATTATCCGCTGATGTCGCGTCACTTGTAGTTGTCATCTGTTGGAACGCACACTGGACAAGTCGAACCTTTGGCTATTTGTTCGACTTGACAAAAATATTTGTCTTTTTCTTATTTTACTCTACACTATTTTGATTAATAATTGCTCGGCCCAACAATATGCCCTTACTTTGACTGATCTTACTTTACACTTTACTAAGTTTCCTTCATTCTCAATCACATAATCCACTATACCCTTCTTCGTTTCCCCCTTTATCGGGGGGAAGGGGACATATGGTTGATGGGTATTACATACAACATTTGTTATTGCATGAAGAGTTTAGATGTTTTCCCTAAATACGTACCCTATGAAATTTTCATGGTTAAAAAGTGTCTCATATTTCAATAATTGATATTTTTTGGTTTAATTTGCCGTGCGAATACTTAAGAGCAAGTTTGAATTGAAAGCATAAAAATGCTTTTGCTTTAAAAAGAGCGTAACATTCGTACTTTTGTAGCTGACTGAATGGCGCAAAGAAAAAACCAGATCATATGAATCAAACGACAGACACACCCACGGATAAAACGCTTAAGCAAGAAATTACTTTTAATCAAGACAGGATTGCCATTATAAGTAATTTGGAACTTCACCTATCAGACGAGCAGCAGAGTGGACAAAGAATCACAGGATGCGCTACCTTGCTTTGCACCAAAGGTAAAAGCCGGCTTATGCACAATTGTCGTGAGCTATCCTTTGAAGAAGGAGACCTACTGGTTTGCGCACCAGGTGACTACCTTGAAAGCGTAGGTTTGAGCGATGATTTCAATACTTGCGGTTTTTATTTGACCGAACAGTTCTTTAAAGAAATAAGTAACATTCCGCTCGGTTTTGTAAATGCACGCGTGTACATTTCAGAGCACCCTGTTATGCACATTAATGAACGTGCAGCCGATGTATTTAAGCAATACTATAAATTGATACGTTCAAAACTGAACATTGATACTCCTGTCAAACATCATAAGCTAATTATCGACTTACTGCTTGAAGCTTTTATATACGAATTTCATGATACGCTTGAAAACACGCTTGAGGCTCAACCTATGCATTTTACATCGGGTGACAACTTGTATAAGGACTTTTTGAACCTCATATTTTCATCATATCCTAAACCACGATCGGTAGTGTGGTATGCTAACAAGTTGAACGTTACTCCCAAGTATTTAAGCAGTGTGACAAAAATACAAGGTGGCGAAACAGCATCAACCATTATTAATAAATATGTGCTCGAGGATGTGAAACGTAACTTAATGCGTCCTGAAAAAACAATTAAAGAAATTGTGTGCGAACTAAACTTTCCTTCGATTTCGTTTTTTGGTAAATATGTAAAAAAGCATCTCGGACTTGCTCCTAAATACTATAGGAGACAAATACTTGAGGAACTTTAAGGAACATGATTGTACAAATACTTAATACAAAAATAAGATAAACATGACTGAAAACGAAACAAACATTGTGCTAGAGGCCATTAAAACACGCCGCAGCATACGCAAATACAAGAGTGATCCCGTACCACAAGCATTAATTGACAAGGTGATTGAAGCAGGAACATATGCAGCCTCGGGTAAGAGCCAACAACCCTGGTTGGTGATTGAAGTGACTGATACTGCCACAAAAGATCGCATACGTCGAGCCAACGCTATCATTATGGGTAAGGATGAAAGCGCAGACCCTTTTTACGGAGCCCCCGTTTACTTAATTGTATTAGCTGAACGTAGTAACCCGAATCATGTGTATGATGGCACATTGATGTTGGGCAACATGATGTTGGCAGCACACGCTGTAGGGTTGGCTTCGTGCTGGATAAACCGTGCCCGTGAAGAGTTTGACCAGCCCGAATGGCAAGATTGGCTAAAGAGTTTAGGAGTTGAGGGCGACTATGAGGGCATAGGACACTTAGCATTAGGTTATGCTGATGGCGAAGCGCGTCCACCCAAAGAGCGTAAGCAATGTGTTATTAAAGTGTAAGCATGCATTCAAACTCCTATTTACACTAAAAAAACGATTTCTATTCAGTGATGAATAGGAATCGTTTTTTTTAAAAGGTAAGTTTTCAGCCTACTTACTTCTCAAAATGTTGATAATCCTTACGGTGTTTCCAACCTCCGCCCCATTTAAATCCATGTTTTATGAACGTTTTATAGCAGAAATCGTTTACATCAATTTTGTATTTAAAACGGTGTTGTCTGTTAGCATAACATTTCCCTTTTGCGGGACTTACGTGGAGTTTGCCACGTGCATCGTGCCACACATATGGGTTGTAAAGCGGATTGATATCTATAGCACGCCCACTGCTATGATTTGACAATTTGTGCGTACCCGCGATGTAACGACAATTGAAGCACGAAGTGTTATTAGCAGTCATTGATAGCTCATCATTAGCTCCATAATGATCAATTAACACCATGCGCTCTATGCGGTAATGTGCTTTATAAAGTGTTTTAAAGATGTCGAGCAAATCATGTGCAATGCTGTAGTGGCATATCAGTTCGCCCAATTGCGGTTGTCCGTCAGCATTAAAGTGCAACACCTTGAGATACCGCAAATCGCTACGAGGTACCTTAGAATAGTTTTTATAGGACTTACCATTGATGCGAGCAAATATTGCATCAGTAATAGTACTCATAGTAAAACAACGCTGTAAGCCATAAGCCAACACATCGCGTTCGTTCACTACGACCCCTGCCTGCCATGTTTTAATAACTTCAGGCAATGCTTGATTATTAAAGTTGGCAGCATGAGCTGAATGTATAATAAAAGGTACTATGAATATGCCACAGAGGCGTTTTATTTGATTAAAAAGCATAATACACTATTTTTTCTGAATACAAGGCG
>URDV01000113.1 GCA_900546605.1 uncultured Prevotella sp. | reverse complement strand
CCTTCACGATCAATTAAGCGATAACCTACCACCACACATGAGTCACTACTTAAAGCTTCCAATGTGGGAGTTATAAAATCGTCCACCGCTATTGTGTCGGGGTTTAAAAACATTACGTTAGGAGCCGACGAAGCCTTTACGCCCAAATTATTGCCACCACCAAAGCCTGTATTTGCGGCATTAGGCACATATCGAAATGTGAAGTTACATGGTTCCTCGCACAGCAAATCATTTAATCCCGTGTCGGGCTTATTATCAACCACCACCACCTCGAGCGCCCTACCTATAGGATTAAATTTGCTAAGACTCTTAAAGCACTCAGCCACCTCTTTATTGCTATTGTAAGCTACTATAATAATAGATAGCTGCTTATCATCACATGCCATCTTATCGTTTAACATCACGTTCATTTTTTTTTGATTAATGAAAGCAACATACACCTTCACCTTAATTAATTCGTACTACGTAATGAGCAAACCACTACTACCCCACCACGTACTATGGGCCATCTTAAGCACCCGTTTTATCCACCTACTCGAGCCAAATGCCCTTAGCCTTGCCCGATACTATTTTGCGATACTGAACAAGATTCAACACCAAGCCTGGCAAGTTAACAGCCGACATAACCACCAACAACCCATTTAAACTATGAGTAGCCTTACACACTACCAAAGCTAAGGGTATGAAGAGTACTGCGGCTGTAATGGTAGCTATAAGTTGTATTTTTAAGGCACCAAAACCATTCAATATATACGAATAGCGCATGCTCACCACCAACACCATAATGTAAAGGGCTACTAAGCACGTCATGTCAAAAGGCACAGCTTGAGCATTACCTATCCATATGTAATAAACATAACGTGAAGCCATTATCATGATGATAGCCATAGCAGTCAACACCATAACTATGCGGTTGAGTGACGTATTCGCCTTATTTATCCACGCATAATCGCCTCGCTTATAAGCATCGGTCGTGGCCGACCAATAAGGCATACACACAATCACGAGCACCAACTGTATGACCCAAAAATATCGATAGGCTATTTGGTAAGGCGTTACCATTTTAGGCGACAAATAACGCGAAATCAATATGTTAGTTGTCATAAACAACACAATGCCTGCCACCTGTAACACAAAGAACTTAATGCCCATATTGGCTAACGAGCACATACTCCTTACACGTACACACCGCCACGAAGGGCGCAAATGAGGATATTTTATGTAAAACGTTATAGGATAGCTCGCTAAATAAACTAACAAGGGTGACAAAGTATTGACCAAGGCGATGTAAAAAAGCGAATGTGAACCACAATAGTAAACCACCAAGGTTCCCACCAAAGCCAAAGTCTGTCCTATCGCGTTAAGCATATTATTGATAGCTGGCAATTGTAATGCCATGTAAAAATTGCCTATAAACTTAAACACGAATGTAGAACATACCAATATAGCTGCCACATGTAACAACACGCTTAAATTTTTTACAACTGACGATGATACATTCAAGAAGCTATAAACGTCGGTACAATAAATCCACACGTTTACCAATATAATAATAGGTATGAATAGCACAATAAGCATAAAAAATGTAGATGAAACCACACTTTTTGCCCCCTTCATATCGTTCAAAGCTAAGCATTCGGCCAACCGATTGCGCAAGCCATTGCCTAACCCAATGTCAAGATTATCAACCCACAACAACATAGAGCTGATGGTGAGCCAAATGCCATTTTCGTAGGCTCCTAAACAATGAAGCGTAAGAGGCACCATTAAAAACTGAACCAACGCTACCCAACCCTTAATAAAGAATGAAGCCAAAATATTTTTGCGTATCAAGGCCGAGCGTTTGTCGCCTCCTATGAAATTATTTAAAAACGATAAATTCATCTGATGTTGTTATATGTGTTTCGTCGTAGTTTTTTTTCTTGCACGATATGAAACGTAGTGCTGCAACAAGCACATTTTTCCCTTACGTCACATGTTGATGTTTATTTGTTCCACGCCCAGTTTATTCGAGTTTTTTAGGTCTTAATGAGTAAACGTAAGCATACCCCATCAATACTACCGCCATACCTGTTGAAGACACAAGCAACGGATTGGTACCTGAAATGAACAAGAACATAATGTACGCAATAGCTATGCCCAACGTAAACTCTACGCGCACATATCGGCGCATGGCATATAGTGGATAAGCCAATGTGGTGAGCACAAGTAAAGTAGCCAAGCCTAACATTCTGAACAACTCTATGTAGGTCCATTCTGTTTGCGTTACCACACTACGAAAGCCTGCTGAATAAATCCACGAACCCGCTCCTTGACCCCATATATAATATTCTGGGTAATAGTAAAACTGGCGGGCATACGATGCCAAGTGAGCATACTTAATCATGTTTGAGGTTTCGCCTTTTTCTGTAGCCAATTTATACACCAATACCAAAAAGCCCATCACCCCCACAAACAACAAGGGATAAAGCAACATCTTCATCCACTTAGTGTGTCGTGCACCCTGGAATGCTGCCAACACTATCATTGCTATAGGTAGCAACATAGTAGAGCGAGTACCCGTTATGGCAAACGAAAAGGTAATGAATATAACAGCTATTGAATTCCAAAACACATGCTTGCGCTCTACAAATAATGCATAGCAATAAAGGTAAAAGGGTAAAATGGTGCTGATAAGCGACTTATAATACATGCCATAAACGTTAATGCCTAAAAATGAGCGATGCGACATCATAATCATATCGTCATGTGAACATACGTAAGTGAACACAGCAGCCTCAATCAACTCGTTCGACATAACAAGTATAAAAAGTATAGAGGCCACAATACTCAGTATGAGCGATGTTATTTTGGTTATTTTGAGCACGTTATAATAAGGCACCCATAACAACAATAACAACATCGAGAACCCTTTAATGGTTCCCATAAAAAATTCAACATCAACAGGATTCCCCATAACCGTGGCCGATATGTAACTAAAAACAATAGCCACAAATGGCATTATAATGTATGGCAAATAGTCAAGCACAGGCTTATAAAACACTATGCTATATCCTAATAATGCCACAAAAGCCAAATTTTTTAAGTGTAATACAGAGTTCGTAGGATCAAGCATTACAATAAACATAAGTATGAATAGCAAAAAATTGCCACCCATACGAATATACTTGTTATTGCTTTGCACCGTTTTCAACATTTTTGTTATTTACAATCTAACTTGTGTGATTTTTAAAAAAAGACGAACCTCTGGACGCCCTATCATATAGCCCCACGTTTATGCCTCCGCCTTCTGCTCCAGCTCTGCCGTTTGTTGCGTTTGCGCAGCAACCTTTTCATTACGCGCATTCGTGTACTGATCCTTAATCAGCACATAACATGCTGTGGCAAAAAATGACACAAACATAAAGGCCAACACTATGAGTTTCTTTTTAGGCGACACAGCCATAATTGACACAGAGGGCTTTTCGAGCACAGTAAATACAGGGGTGCGCTCTTGCACCTTTGCTTCAGCCATTACCACTTGAGTACATGCCTGCGAATAATTGTTATAAGCCAATTGCAAGTCATTTTCAAGCGCGTCTGACTCTAACTGATACGACTTTAACGTAAGGTCTGTATGGCTATCACTATAAACGGCATACTTGCGTTGTGCCTTTACATAACGCGCATAAGCTTCCTTTTTCAGCTTTTCATAATAAGCCAAATCCACGCGCGACTTATTCGTTCTATAGTCCGTCATAAACGTTTGCAATTGCTTGCCTACTGTTTCGGCCAATTGCTTAGCTACATACGCATCTTGCGCATACGCTTTTACGTTAATAATATTGTTCTCTTTATCAACCGTACACAAAATGCGACCTTTGGTTCCTTCAACCAAAGCATCTTGCTCCTTCGTTAACTCTTCTGGGTTGATATCCTTTGCCTTCACCACCTTTTTAGGCTTCTCCTTCATTACCAATGAAGCTACAGCCTTTAAAGCTTGCATAGTCCACGAACTTTTTTGGTAATGCTGCAAGTAGTCTATGTAGGTAATATCACGTTTCATGCCCTTAGGACGAACATGAGAACTTAACAGCCCTACAAGGAAATCATTTGTTTCAACCACATTCGGATAAAGGTCTGGCACAATCGCATCATTCGATTTTGACAAATTCACACCTGCCAACGATGCTAACGAACTCATATTGCCACCAATAGGACTGCTCTCTTTTGATTCAACAGCAAGACTCGACGATGACTCATAAAGCTTGGGTGTACCCCAAGCTACTATCACACTCAATACTAAGGCAATGCTCATAACTATCACAAAAAGCCACTTATGCCCTTTGATTGACGAAATAATACTGCCCAAACTTAATGAACTATTTTCCATACATCATGTTTTGTTTCATTTTCTCCTCTCTCCTCCCCCACATCATACGTATATGTAGAGAGAGGGGAAGGACAAGGAGCAACAGAAAAAGCTACGTATTCTCTTATTTAACCAAAGTTGCGATTACCGTACCAAGTGTAGCAGTCATCGTACCAAGTGAGAGAATCTCGCTGAACGACATACGCTTACGTTTAGGCTTTGCTGGAACCAATATGGTGCAACCTGGAGTAATATGCTTTGACGAATGAATGCGCGTTACCGTACCATTCATATTAACAGCAAAAGCACGTGTCTTACGAGCACGGTTTCCGAATCCACCCGCTTGGTTGATGTAATAACTCGGTTTTGCACCTTCTTTATAGGCCACTGTGTTAGGATACATTACTTGACCATTGATTGAAACCGTGTTGTTATATTGTGGTATTACCAAACGGTCACCATCGCGCAATACAATGTCCCACTGATTTGAACCAGGGTGAGCCAAAGCCTCCTGCAAGTTGATGCCCACATACTGCGTATCGCCTAACTCAAGTTTCTTCATATCCACCGAGTCGGCATCTGTAGCCATCTTTATAAGCGTCTGCTGCTTCAATTTTTCAATAGGAGTGAGCGTACGTTCAAGGTGAGCACCTAAGGCATAAGCCTCCTTGGTCAACCCACCAGCGTCTTTAATTAAATCAGACAAGCGCATGCCCTTGCTCTTCAACACATATGTGCCCTGAAAGGCTATTTCACCCTCAACCGAAACATGCTGCTGCTCCACATAGCCTGGCGAACGGCGCACAAACACCTCATCAAATGGCTGCAGAACGAAGCCGGGTTGGCCATCTACCACAAATCCATCCTTTAATGATAGGCTGAAAGCCTGTGCCACCTGCGATGAAACATTCGATGCCTCATTATTGCGCAAGCGTCGCGAAACATCCACCTTCACCAACGAGGCTGCATCCTTTAAACCACCAGCTTGCAATATCAAAGTCTCAATGGTTGTGCCATCTGCATAATCATAAACACCAGGGTAATTTACCTCACCATTTATGGTTAAAATTCGTTCCTCTTGCATTATCTTTTTTGACGGGACATAGAACACATCTTCATTTTTGAGCGTAATATCTGCCACCGTATGGTCCATCACACCCTTTATGTCCACATTCACAACTTCAAGCGTTCTATCTTCCTTACGACGATGTATGAAGCCACGTGTTACAAACGCATCCTCGCTCAAGCCGCCCGCAGCTTCAATCAATTGACGTATAGTTGTAATGTTACCATCCATTTGGTACATACCAGGACGCATCACAGCCCCCTTTACTTCCACCATGTTACGATATCTGTTCAAAGTACTATCAATTGCCACAGAGTCGCCATCGGCCAACTGGAACGAATTACGTTCGAACTCGTCAATTGAATATACCGAATATTCACCTCCAGCCTTTCGCGTTAGGTGAACGTTGCCTTGGTAAGCATCACCACGAAAGCCACCTGCATACTTAATAAGCGTGCCAACACTCTCCTTATGCTTCATTTCATAATACATAGGACGCTTTACTTTGCCTGTTATGTTTACCAAACACTCATAAGGATCAACTGTGATTACATCGCCTGAAGCCAAGCGAACATTGCCTTTCATGTTACCATTTAGTATGTAATCATATATATCGCAGTTAGAAATCAATCGCCCATTACGATAAATCTTAATGTTACGCAACGTACCAATATCATTCGTACCACCTGCCATGTAAAGAGCATTAAATACTGTAGCAAATGCCGACAAGGTGTAAGTTCCAGGATTCTTCACCTCACCCATCACGTTTACTGTGATGGTTTTGGTTTGTCCTACAGTCAAGCGAATATTCGACCCACCATAACGCTTGCCCAAGGTGGCACGCAATCGTTGGTTAGCTTGTGCCACAGTCAAACCGCTCAAATTAATCGGGCCATACGATTGTATGTTTATAGTGCCATCGGGCGAAATTGTATCTTCAAAACGCTCTTGCGAAGCCCCCCACACATCAACATACACGGCATCACCCGCTCCCAAACGATAATCCTGTGGAGTGGGAATATTCATATCCGACTCAAACGTTAACTTCTTGTTATTGAATATATTACGGCCAAACACCTCTATCTTTCGTTTATTACGAGAGTATCCACCATACTCATTATCGTAGTCATCCTCATCTAACGAATCAGGCAAAATTTCATCCATTTCGTCCATATAATCCTTACTACGATTACGCTTATAAATGCGCAATTGCTTCTCAGACAAGGTACTTTCATCTATTTTCTGAGTTTGTCCGCTACGCTGATTATCACCTTTCAAGTCGCGCTTATCTCCGTTAGGATTACGCAAACGTGAATTCACATTTTGCGCATTTTTTGTACTGCGTGCTCCCACAATATCACCATTATTTTGTTTCTCGGCTTTATCACGTATGCGACGAATTTGTTCTATTTGCACACCACGCTCAATCAAGCTCGTTACAATTTCGGCACGTGAAGTACCACGGGCATTTTCACGCATCATAAAATGTAGAACTTGATCATCTGTCATATTCGACTGTGCCAAGGCCGACGATGCATAACAACATATCAGCGACAACGTAAGTAGTAACTTTTTGAATATCATATCTTTTTATTTGCTATCTTATTTTTTTACTTTAATCATTTACATCAAAAAGGTGGCGAAACCCTTAGCAGACACGTCACCCTCTGTGCACACTACATAAAACGTAATGTGTTGATATTTATTGCAAAAGTAATACTTCTTTTTCGATTGGCAATAAAGTATCGGCTTATTTTAAAGGCATGCTTAGGCACTAAGGGAGGGGGGCTTAGCATTTTTTTGATAATGTGATTTACATGTTATACGCGTTGGCGGATTTAGTAAACAAGTTGACAAGTTAACGGGTTAACAGGTAAGTTTGCCAAGCTTTTT
>URDV01000112.1 GCA_900546605.1 uncultured Prevotella sp. | reverse complement strand
CCCAATTTACAGGGGTAGCACTCACACAGTCACATTTGCAAATGGCCTTATTCTGTAAATGCTCTACCACAAGCTTTATAAGTGGCAACTGAACATAAGGAGGGTTCTCTACCACAAACTCTTGTCTACCCTCTTCATTTTGCAGCACTATGGGCTGATAAGTAAACACCGAGAATGACAAAGAACCTTTGTCACCCACAATGTCAATTCTATCCTCTTTAGCCGATTCATGTGCTACAAAGCACCAAGAGCCAGAACCAGGCAATCCATTTTCAAACTTAAAGCAAGCACTCACAGAATCCTCTGTAGGATATAGCCCTCCTCTATTAGCCTTCATACCCTCGGCTTCGAGTATAGGTCCAAACATCTCTTGCAACAAATCAATTTGATGAGGAGCCAAATCGTAGAAATAGCCACCTCCCGCAATATCAGCTTGAACACGCCAAGGAAGATTCGTCTTATTGTAATCTAAGTCACGAGGAGGCACCGCAAAGCGTATCTGTACATTTACTACTTTACCAACAGCACCATTCTTTACAAGTTTCTTCACCTTCATAAAGTAAGGTAAATAACGTCGATAATAGGCAACGAAACATGGTACACCTGTTTTTTCGGCTATACGATTAATTCGGCAACAATCTTCATAATTTGACGCCATAGGCTTTTCAACATACACAGCCTTTCCACTTTTCATTGCCATAATAGCATATGTGGCATGTGTTGATGGCGGTGTTGCTATATACACAGCATTTACTTCAGGGTCGTTTACCAACTCTTGAGGGTCTGTATACCATCTAGGGATTTTATGACGCTCAGCATACGACCTTGCTTTATCAGCACGACGACTCATCACAGCCACTACCTGCGAGCCTTCAATAAGGTTGAAAGCTGGTCCACTCTTTTTTTCTGTCACTTCACCACAACCGATGAAGCCCCAACGTACTTGTTCCATAAGCTGATGCCTTAATTTTATTATTATGACCAAGATAGAACAAGGCGAAAGCAATAGGTCAAACTTGCTTGAACCTATTGCAGAGCCGCAGCCTATCTACTACAAAAATAAGCAAAAGTGACAATACGACAAAGTAAAAAGGCACAAAGATGTGAATGGTATACACATCTTTGTGCCTTTTTTATTTTTTCAGAAAATAGAATTTTAATACTCTTGCCAGCACTTAATTTCTAAGTCATCAAGCTTTAACGTGCAAAATGCGTTAATGAAAGCAGAGGCTAAGCGAGCGTTGGTAATCAAAGGAATGTTTAAGTCGATGGCTGCACGACGTATTTTGTAACCATTCGACAACTCACCTGTTGAAAGATTCTTAGGTACGTTCACAACCATATCAATCTCTTTGTCATGTAACATGTCAAGAGCTTGAGGTTGTTTACCCTCTTCGCTGGGCCAGTATACCATTGTGTTCTCTATACCATTTTCAGTAAGATAACGACTTGTACCTGGAGTAGCAAATAGCTTGTAACCATGATCACGCAACATTAAGCAAGCTGCTAACATTTCGGCCTTTTGTTTGCCATCGCCCGTTGAAAGAAGAATGTTCTTTTCAGGAATGCGTTGACCTACTGAAAGCATCGACTTTAACAATGCAGAGCGTGAGTCCTCTCCCAAGCAACCCACCTCACCTGTTGAAGCCATGTCGACACCTAATACAGGGTCAGCCTTCTGCAAGCGGTTAAATGAGAACTGTGAAGCCTTCACACCCACATAGTCCAAATCGAACAAACTCTTTGCTGGTTTCTCAACAGGTAAGCCCAACATGATGCGAGTAGCCAATTCAATCAAGTTTATTTTCAAAACCTTGCTAACAAAGGGGAATGAACGTGAAGCACGCAAGTTACACTCAATTACCTTGATGTCATTTTCCTTAGCTAAGTACTGAATGTTGAATGGACCCGAAATGTGGAGTTCCTTTGCTATTTGCTTTGATATCTTCTTAATGCGACGAGCTGTTTCGACATACAATTTCTGTGGAGGGAACTGAATAGTGGCATCACCCGAGTGTACGCCTGCAAACTCTACGTGTTCAGAAATTGCATAAGCTATAATTTCACCATCCTTAGCTACAGCATCCATTTCAACCTCCTTAGCATGCTGCATAAACCGACTTACTACTACAGGATGCTTTTTCGAAACATTTGCTGCTAACTTCAAGAAACGTTCAAGTTCCTCTTGATTTGAACATACGTTCATAGCCGCACCTGAAAGCACATAAGAAGGACGCACCAAGACAGGGAAGCCCACTTGCTTAATAAACTCTTGAATGTCATCCATTGAAGTCAAAGCACTCCATTCAGGCTGGTCAACTCCTATGCGATTCAGCATGGCTGAGAACTTTTCACGATCCTCTGCATTATCAATGTACTTAGCTTGTGTGCCGAGCAAATTAATATTTTCGTCATCTAAGCGCATAGCCAAGTTATTAGGAATTTGGCCACCAGTACTAACAATCACGCCATAAGGACATTCAAGGTCAAGAATATCCATTACACGTTCAAAGGTGAGTTCGTCAAAATAAAGACGATCACACATATCGTAGTCAGTCGAAACTGTTTCAGGATTATAATTAATCATGACAGAACGATAGCCTTCCCTACGAATTGTGTTCAACGCTTGCACACCACACCAGTCAAATTCAACAGAAGAACCAATGCGATAAGCACCTGAACCCAGCACTACAACCGAACGCTTATCATTCTCAAAGTTGATGTCATGTGCTACTCCGCTATAAGTAAGATACAAATAATTGGTTTGTGCAGGATACTCTGCAGCGAGCGTATCAATTTGCTTTACGACAGGCAAAATGCCTGCTTGCTTACGGCGAGCACGCACAGCAAGAATAGCCTTTTCAATGTCCATGTCTTGCTCCATGCCTACAGCACGAGCTATTTGGAAGTCAGTAAAGCCTTGTACTTTAGCCTTACGTAACAACGCGTTGTCAAGCACATTGATTGAAGTACATGCATGTAACTCTTGGTCAGTTTGATGTATTTTATACAGCTTTTGCAAGAACCAACGATCGATCTTTGTTAAATCGTGAATTTGATCTATCGTATAACCAGCCTTAAAAGCCTTCTCTATTACAAAAATACGTTTGTCAGTAGGTTCCTTCAAAGCAGCATCAACGTCGTCAATCTTCAATTCCTTGTTATCAACGAATCCGTGCATGCCCTGCCCTATCATACGCAAACCTTTCTGTATAACCTCTTCAAAAGTACGGCCTATAGCCATCACCTCACCTACCGACTTCATTGAAGAACCCAACTCACGATCTACACCATGGAATTTACCCAAATCCCAACGAGGTATTTTACATACTACATAGTCGAGTGCTGGTTCAAAGAAGGCTGAAGTAGTTTTAGTTACAGAGTTCTTTAAGTCAAAAAGTCCATAACCCAAACCTAACTTAGCAGCTACAAAAGCTAAGGGGTAACCAGTTGCTTTTGATGCCAAGGCTGAAGAACGTGAAAGACGAGCATTTACCTCAATTACACGGTAATCTTCGCTATTGGGGTCAAAAGCATACTGCACATTACATTCACCCACAATGCCCACATGGCGAACAATGCGAATTGAGAGTTCGCGAAGTTTATGATATTCGGCATTGCTCAACGTTTGTGATGGAGCAATTACAATACTCTCACCCGTGTGGATGCCCAGAGGGTCAAAGTTCTCCATATTACAAACTGTAATACAGTTATCAAAGCGGTCGCGTACAACTTCGTATTCAACCTCTTTCCAACCCTTCAAACTCTTTTCAACCAACACTTGTGGTGAAAAAGAGAACGCCTTTTCGGCCAACTTATTCAGTTCTTCCTCATTGTCGCAAAAACCCGAACCTAAACCGCCCAAAGCGTAAGCGGCGCGCAAAATAACGGGATAGCCCAATGCCGAAGCAGCCTTACGTGCTTGTTCTATGTTTTCACAAGCTTCACTCTTTATGGTTTTAACATTGATCTCGTTAAGTTTCTCCACAAAGAGTTCACGGTCCTCTGTGTCCATGATAGCTTGCACAGGGGTGCCCAGCACCTTTAAGTTATACTTTTCAAGCACACCACTTTCAAAAAGCTTTACACCGCAGTTAAGAGCTGTTTGACCACCAAAAGCAAGCATAATGCCATCAGGGTGCTCTTTTTGAATAACGCGCTCTACGAAATAAGGTGTTACAGGCAAAAAGTAGATGCGGTCAGCCACACCCTCCGATGTTTGCACCGTGGCAATATTCGGATTTATCAATATCGTTTCAATGCCCTCTTCCTTTAGCGCCTTTAAAGCTTGTGAGCCTGAATAGTCGAACTCGCCAGCCTCGCCAATTTTTAAAGCGCCCGAACCGAGAAGAAGAACTTTCTTTATAGTATTCATGTGTGAATGTGTTAATAATGTAAGGGAAAGGAAGAGTACTTTATTTCAGTAGCTTTACAAATTCGTCGAACAAGAATTCAGTATCGACAGGTCCTGAGCATGCTTCAGGATGGAATTGCGCTGAGAACCAAGGGTTCGTCTTATGGCGTACACCCTCATTAGAACCATCATTCATATTTACGAAATAAGGTTCCCACTCTGCGGGTAAAGTACGACTATCAACAGCGTAACCATGATTTTGTGAAGTAACAAAACACTTGTTTGTACCCACCATGCGTACAGGCTGATTATGGCTACGATGTCCATACTTCAGTTTATAAATTGTAGCCCCTGCAGCCTTTGAGAGCAATTGATTACCCATGCAAATACCCATGCAAGGACGTACATGAGGATTAGCCAAGAACTTCTTTATGTTATTTACAGCCTCAACACAAGTATCAGGGTCGCCAGGGCCATTTGCCAAGAACAATCCATCAAACTCCATGTCGTTGAAATCATAATTCCAAGGCACGCGAATAACCTCAACCCCACGTTTAATCAAGCAGCGAATTATATTATTTTTTACGCCACAATCAACGAGTACAACCTTTTTACGATTCTCGCCTTCATTATAACGTATAATTTCTTTGCACGAAACCTTAGCCACATAATTCACGCCTTCATATTCAGCGGTAGGCACATTATCAGGTTCATCGTCAAAAAGAATCTTACCCATCATCACACCATGTTCACGCAAAACCTTGGTAAGTTCACGCGTATCAATGCCTGTAATGCCAGGCACTTTTTCGCGCTTAAGCCAATCACCCAAGCTCTCTACCGCATTCCAATGACTATATTGTTCGCTATAATCACTCACAATAATGGCTGATGCATAGATTTTATCGCTTTCCATGTAGATAGCTAAGCCATCCTCACCTATAGTAAAGGGAGGTACGCCGTAGTTACCCACGAGCGGATAAGTGAGCGTCATAAGCTGACCTGCATACGAGGGGTCAGTCAAACTCTCAGGATAGCCCATCATGGCAGTATTAAAAACAACTTCGCCTGCCACAGGTGCTTCATAACCAAACGACTGACCATGAAATTTGGTTCCGTCGTCAAGAACTAGTGTTACGTTACGCATATTATTGATATGATGAGTATATATTGTCCTATTCTACGTTATATAGCACATTCATTTTACTACCTGTGCCATTATACGTTGTCTAGTATATTTGTGGGTTGTATTTAAATATTTGACGCTTTCACTGCGATGAGGACTAAGAGATGAAGGCTATTTTTAAGCATTTATCCTTTTATGATTTTCCTTACGCTTTTAATTGAGCATCCCATCAGCAACCACTATAATTGTTTTCATAATAACGTATAAACGCCTCATTTACACGTTTATTTCCACCTGGCGTGGGATAATGACCTGAGAAATACCAATCGCCAGGTGAATGTGGACAAGCCTTATGTAGTCCATCAAGGCTCTGATACACAATGTGAATCTCCGTTTTCACCCCATCTGGGCGAAGCATTTCTGCCATTTTATCTGATATTTCGTCAGACGTAAAAGGCGCATACACCTCACGCACATAGTTTACCACTTTTTCCTTTGGTAAATTCTCTTGAGCCTTACAACGCTGATAAATGTCGGCAAGAATATTTTCCGTTCCACGTTCCTTATGCAAAGCAATTGCTGCACGGAAAGCTATAAACTCGTCCATCTTAGCCATATCAATGCCATAATAGTCAGGATAGCGCACCTGAGGAGATGAACTTACCACCACAATGCGACGAGGATGTAAACGATCCATAATGCGTATAATGCTCTCACGCAAAGTTGTGCCACGCACTATACTATCATCTATCACCACCAAGTTATCTACACCTGGACGGACAGAGCCATAAGTAATGTCATATACGTGAGCAGCCAAGTCGTTGCGTGAATTACCCTCTGCTATAAAGGTACGCATCTTTATATCCTTCCAAGCCACCTTTTCAGAGCGTATACGACGCGACAAAATGTTTTGCAACTTATCATGCGTTATATCACCTCCGAGAGCTTCAATGTCCTTCACCTTTTGCTGGTTAAGATATTCATTAAAGCCTTGCAACATACCATAATAAGCAGCTTCGGCTGTGTTAGGAATGTACCCCAGCACCGTATTATCTAACTCATTATTTACGGCTTTTAAAATAGGTTCTACCAAGGTACGTCCTAACTCCTTACGCTCACGATATATATCAATGTCAGAGCCACGACTAAAATAGACACGTTCAAACGAGCAAGCTGCATAATTTTTGGCATCCAACACCTGCTCTGTATGCATCTCACCATTCTTATTCATGAATATGCCCTGTCCAGGCTTGAGTTCATGCACTTCGTCTGCCTCAACATCAAGCGTTGTTTGTATAACTGGACGTTCTGAAGCCACCACCAAGAGTTCATCGTCTTTATAGTAAAAAGCAGGACGAATGCCCCATGGGTCACGCATTGAAAACATTTCACCCGACCCTGTTACACCACAAAGCACATAGCCACCATCCCACACGGGAGCCGACTGACGCAACACATTGCAAAGGTTTATATGGTCTTCAATATAACGTGTAATATCCGTATTCTCAAGTCCTTTGGCTTTTGCTTCCTCAAAGCAGCGTTCACTCTCGCGATCAAGGCGATGTCCCAACTGCTCCAATAAGATATAAGTATCCGACACCATGCGTGGGTGTTGACCTTTCACAGCAATCTCGTTAAAGATTTCCATTACATTGGTCATGTTAAAATTAGCACAGATGCACAAATTTTTAGCACGCCAATTATTTCGACGGAGAAACGGATGTACATACGAAAGGCCACTCTTGCCAGTAGTTGAATACCGGAGGTGGCCCATATATATATCACCAGCAAACGGCACGTGGCGAGCTGAAAAGCCCGCATCGTGTAATTGTTCACTTGTGTAATTTCCTAATTCCTTATGTACGTTACCAAAAATCTCTTGAATTGCACCACCACCAAGGCCGCGC